>CAIVEA010000949.1 GCA_903904765.1 uncultured Chloroflexota bacterium | reverse complement strand
CCGCGCTTCGTGGCTGACCACACCGCCCCCATCACCCGCACCCCGCAGCAAGAGGCTGAATGGCAAACACTGCTGGCACAAGCCGATGTGCTGTTTGACTTCGACCAGACGCATACCACCGACCTACCGGATGTCGCGCCGCGCCTGCGCTGGATACAAGGCACGAGCGCCGGAATTGGCAAGTTCGTGGAACACATGCGCTACGCCAACCGCACCTCATGGATATTCACTACCGCCAGCGGGGTACACGCCCGCCCGTTAGCCGAATTTGCGCTGATGGGGATGCTCATGTTCGCCAAGAACTACGAATATTTGCAGTCAGAGAAGGCCGCGCATCACTGGGAACGCTACTGCGGGAACGATCTGAGTGGCAAAACCGCCGCCATCATCGGCCTCGGCAAAATCGGACGCGAAGTGGCGCGGCTGGCGCAGGCTTTCGACATGCGCGTGATCGGCACACGGCGCGACCCGTCTCGCCTTACGCCACATGTAGATCAACTCTATCCCCCCGCCCCGCTAGAACCGCTGCTCTGCACTACCGACTACCTGATCCTCGCCACGCCCCACACCCGTGAAACCGAGGGGCTGATCGGCGCGGTGGAACTGGCTGCCCTGCCGCGTGGTGCGGTACTCATCAATCTGGCACGGGGCGCGGTGGTAAACCAGCCTGCGCTGACGGCGGCGCTGCGCTCCGGTCATTTGCGCGGCGCGGTGCTGGATGTGTTCGCGGTGGAACCGCTGCCCACCGATGACCCGCTGTGGGACATGCCCAACGTCATCATCAGCCCACATTCCGCCAGCACCGTCACCACTGAAAACGCGAAGATCGTGGACATCTTCTGTGAGAATATCCGCCGTTTTCTGGCGAAAGAACCCATGCTGAATGTGCTGGATGTGGAAAAAGGGTATTGAGTGCGGGGAATAACAGGGGCAGGGAATGACTCTCCGCCCCTGTTGAAATATCTACAGCCAGCGATGCTCTTGCAGTAACGTGAACGACGCGCTGCCGCGAATATCGCGGGAGGACGCGCCCAGCAGAATATCGAACGCACCCACCTCTGCCACCCACTGATGGGCGACATCATCGAAGAACGCGAACGCCGCACGGTTCAGCGACAGGCGCACAGTCTGGCGTTCGCCCGGTTGTAACCACACCTTCCCGAACGCCTTCAGTTCCTTCTCCGGGCGCATCACCTTCGCGGCGCAGTCATGCACATACACCTGCACCACTTCCTGGCCGGCGCGTGTCCCCGTGTTGACGACATCTACCAGCACCTCCAGCGGGTAGCTCAGATCATGCGCGGCGGCGCTCAGGCGCACGTTCTCATAAGCGAACGTGGTGTACGACAGGCCGTACCCGAACGGGAATAGGGGTTCGACCTTTTTCGCATCGTAGTAGCGATACCCCGCGAAAATCCGTTCCCCGTACACAGCCTTGCCATTGTCGTTGGGGAAGTTCAGGTAAGGCGGCGTATCCTCGATACGAACAGGGTAGGTCTGCGACAGCTTGCCGGACGGATTCACATCTCCGAACAGGATGTCCGCGATGGCATTCCCCGCCTCCTGCCCCGGATAGCTGGCTTGCAGCAGCGCCGCTACTTGCCCCAGCCACGGCATCGTCACCGCCGAACCCGTATTTAGCACCACCACCGTGTTCGGGTTAGCCGCAGCCACCCGCTGTATCAGATCGTTCTGCGCGGGGGTCAGTTCCAGATTTTGCCGATCAAACCCTTCCGAGTCCCATTCGCCACTCAAGCCACCGAAGATCAGCGCCACATCACACTGCGCCGCCAGCGCCACCGCCCGTTCGATCTTGTCCGTTGGCTGCGGTTCAAGACAGCCCAAACGGAACGCATCCAGCGCCTGACCGGGAGTTTTGCAGTATTCCAGTTCGATCAAGATTTCCTGCCCCCCCACCAGTTCCAGCGGGCGCTGCGTTTCATCCGAACCCTTATTGAAGTAATTGCCCTGTGTGCCTACCCGCCACTCCTGCCACTGGTCAATCATCAGTTCGCCATTAATGCTCAAACGAATCGGACCGGTGCTGCTCAATCCGAAGGTATACAGACCACTCTGCGGCGGCGTGAACCGTCCGGTCAGACGCGCCGAGAACGCGGTAGAATCCACTGTATGCGGCAGCGCACCGAACCAGAACACCTCGCCCGATTCGGCCATCATCGTCGCCGCCACCACCCCCTGTGGTTCGGGCGCGTTGTAGAACTCTACCAGCAGGCCATGATTTGTGCCCTGCTTGCCCGCCAGCACATGCTGTTTGGAGAGCGCAGGCAGCAGTTTGGGGATGATGCAACCTTCCTCAAAACCCACCGTCACACCCGCGCCCAGTTTAGCGGTCACGCCGTCGTAGGGCGAAATGCGGTAATGCGCGTTCACTTCCGAACTGCCGCCGCCCATGATGCGGGCAATCTTGGCATTCGGGCCGATGATGGCGACGGACTTCAGCTTTTCGCGCTGGAGGGGCAGCAAGCCACCTTCGTTCTTCAGCAGCACAATCCCCTCTCCCGCCGCCTCGCGGATTAACGCACGATGTTCTGGCAGGTCAATCGCCTGCTCCGGCGCTTCTTCGGGGTTTGCAAACTTGCCCACACGGTCTAGCAAACGCAGCAAACGATACATGCTGACATCTAGCGTACTCTCGGACACCGCGCCTTCGCGTACTGCCGCTAGCAATTTCGCACCGCGCCAATCGCCGGGACCGGGCATTTCGATGTCCAGACCCGCATTCACCGAGGCGGCGGTACTCTTGACCGAGAACACCCAGTCCGACACCACATAGCCATCCCAACCCCACTCGCCACGCAAAATATCCGTCAGCAGGTAAGGATGCTCGCTCACCGCCACGCCGTTATACAGGTTATACGAAGCCATCAGCGCCCATGTATGCGCTTCCCGCACTGCTGCCTCGAATGGCGCGAGATACACTTCGCGCAGCGTGCGTTCATCCATCACCGCATCCATGCTGTAGCGGTCTACTTCTGACTCGTTACCTGCATAGTGCTTGACCGTCGCCGCAATCCCCTGACTCTGCACCCCGTTGATGTAGGCCACCGTCAAACGAGAGGCCAGATACGGGTCTTCCGAAAAGCTCTCGAAATTACGCCCGCCCAGCGGCGAACGGTGCAGATTCACGGTGGGAGCGAGGAGTACCTGTGCCCCTTTGGTTTTGGCCTCCTGCGCCAGTGCCACCCCTACCCGTTCGATCAGCGCGGTGTTCCATGTCTGCGCCAGCACCATGCCCACCGGGAACACAGCAGCCGTCGTTCCGTCTTTGAACAGGCCACCGCGTGCGCCATTTGGCCCATCGCTCATCTTCAGCGCGGGGATGCCCAAGCGCGGGACGGCAACGGTGTGCCACAGATCCGCCCCGGCCATCATCGCCACCTTTTCCTCAAGTGTCAGTTGACGGATGAGCGCCTCGATCTGTTCATCCGTCAAAGGAGTTGTATGTGCCGTACCAGTCATTATGCCCTTTCCATATTTATGCAACTACTCAGCATTGTCTGAAATTTTATCCTGACCTGAATAGTTATACAAAGTACAATTTCCCGAACCTATAGAATATTGACAAAAAAAATCTCCATTTGTGCGCTACACTGAATATCAAATACTTATCCATTCTAGATGAATACTATTTACACACCCATCAAACTACAAGACCTCCGCGAAATACCCGCCTTCCGTTCCTTACCGGACGAGCAGGTGAGCAGCGTGGCTGCGCTGATGGTACGCCGCCAGTATGCCCCCGGTCAAATCATCTTCGTCGAAGGCGACCATGCCGGTTCGTTGTGGTTCGTGTACGAAGGGCGCGTGAAGATCATCAAGCAATCGCTGAACGGGCGCATACAGGGATTATGTCTGATGGACAGGGGCAAATGCTTCGGCGGTTGTTCGCTGTTCGATATGGACAACAACCCGGCCACCGCGCAGGCGCTCACTGATGTCACGCTGTTCATCCTGCCGGAAAAAGCCATCGGTCAGTTAGGTGAAAACGACCCTAATCTGGTCAAGGCGCTCCTGCACATTTACAGCCAGCGTTTGGAACACCTCGCCCGAATCAGCGAAGTGCTAGGCTCATGGACAGTCGCAGATCGCATTAATGACTGTCTGCTGACCTACCTCAACCGCAACGTACAACCGCCCGTCGTGGATTTGACCCACGAAAAGTTGGCCTCCCTCTCTGGCACAGTGCGCGAAGTGGTCACACGCCATCTCAACCTGCTAGAAAAAGAAGGCGTTATCCGCAACACCAACGGTCATATCATCCTCCTGAACCCCGATGCGCTCCTCCCTCCCTGTGCGGCAGAACGCCATTAGTCCCATCTCAAACGTGATTTGAGTCACATTCAACCTGTTACCAATCGCTCTATGCTCAAATCAAAAGTCATGAAACCGGTTGCAATCTCATGGTTATTACCGCAGAACTACTCACCAGAACCCGGTTATTCGGACTACTCAGCCCGCGCACCCAGCGCAGCATCGCCGAAAAAGCGGTGCTGACGCAGCAAACGGCGCATGTAGACCTGTACCAACAGGGTGATCCGCCCAGTGCCTTCTATATTCTGCAAAGCGGGCGGGTGAAACTGTATCGTCATTCTAAAGACAAACGCCAGATTCTGGCACTCCCCTTGCCCGGTGATTGTCTGGGCGCAGAATCACTGCCCACCGGCGCTTTCAGCCCGTACACCGCCACCACCATCACCCCCATCAGCGCCGTCATGCTGCCGCCGGATGTGCTGCAATCCCTGATGGACGAGCATTCCGATTTTCAGGAGATTTTCCTGCGCCTGCTGACCGAACGGCTGAAGCAATTCGTCACGCTGGTACACGATCTGGCCTTCCGCGATGTAACCTCCCGATTGGCGATGGTGCTGGTCGCCCGTGCCGAAAGCGAAGGCCAACCCGCCCCCGAAGGTATCCAGTTTGACCGCCTGCTCTCGCAGCAGGAATTTGCCGACATGGTGGGGACAGCCCGCGAAGTCGTCTACCGCACCTTCAAACACTTCGAGGATGAGCAACTGGTACACATGAACCGCGACAGCATCCTCATTCGTGACCTGAACACCCTCCGTCAGATCGCATTCCAAGAATCTCGTTAACTTCCGACCACCAACTTATAGACCTTGTGACTTGGGTCACATTTGCTTTTGCACTTCTGCTCGATCATGAAGATGTCAACGTGCGATAAACACGCACGGAAAGTTATTCGTTCGAGTAGGAGGCATTGCAGATCATGTTTTCCAGACGGTTCTCCTCAAAACTCTTTCTCATGGTGACGGCTGTAGCCATCATCGCTGCGCTTGCACTGGTGGTCGCCCCTAAAGCGATTACCAGCGCCCAGAGTGGCGATACCAGCGATTGGCAAGCTATCGCCGAACAGCGTGGCCTGACCGAAGCCGACCTGCGTGCGGCGGTCATGACCTACACCCCCAGCGGCGTGATGGATGAATACGTCATGTTCGCATCGGCAGGTCAGGGCGGTCAGGTGCTGGCGATTGGCCTGCCCTCGATGCGCCTGCTGCGCCTGATCTCAGTCTTTACGCCGGAATCGTGGCAGGGCTACGGCTACGGCGCAGATGGTAACTCGGTGCTGAAGCAGGGCTACATTGATGGCCAACCGATTCTGTGGGGCGACACGCATCACCCGGCACTGAGCGAAACCGCTGGCGAATATGACGGCCAATGGCTGTTCATCGGCGAT
>CAIVEA010000948.1 GCA_903904765.1 uncultured Chloroflexota bacterium | reverse complement strand
TCAAACCGATGGTTTTCATGTGTGTCCTGCTTTTGGATGGTGAACCGGATAACACAACACCCCGCTATGTTACGCGGGGTGTCGTTTGTCTGTCAAAAATAGCCTGTTTTAGCCGCCGCGTCCACCGCCACCCCCACCCGGAGGCTGCGGAGCGCCACCGCCATCAGGAGGCGGGGGAGGAGGAGGAGGTTGCGGCGGGGGTTCGACCACACCGCCACCGCCACCGTCAGCGGGCGGTTGCGGCGGTTGAACATCGCCACCACCAGATGGCGGTTGCGGAGTGGGCAGGTTGCCGCCGTTACCACCATTACCGCCGTTCGAGCTATCCGGCGGGGGCAGCGTTGGGCGTGGTGCTTCAGGCTGCGGAGTGGGCAGGTTGCCACCACTACCCGTGTTCGAACCATCCGGCAGATTGCTGCCATCACCGGGAAGTGCATCGCACAGTGGGCGGGTTTCATCCGTCGGGGTTTCCATGCCGGGGGGCGGTGGGAATACACACTCACCTGCGTTGCCCGATTGACTATCGCGCTGCTGTCCCACCTGATCGGTAATCTCTTTCAAGGCACTGCACGAGTCGCCTGTGATCTCGCCGCTGGCACATCCATCCATCACACGCTGCAAATCTTCGCCGCTGCCCACCTGATCGCACAGTGCTTGATGCTGCGGCGATTCGGAGCAATACTCCGTCACCACAACCGTCACCGCTTCGGTCATCAGGTATTCGCAACTGGCTTGGTCTATCATACCCGTCGCCACGCCCACCGTACATAAGGCGGTCAACTGCGCCATATCACCATCGAGATCGGATATCGTGCTCAACGCCTCGCATCCGGGGGCAACATTCAGATCACCCGCTTCATAATAGCCGCAATAGGCCATCGTTTCGACAGCCAGCACCTGCGCCAGCACAATGCCGCAGGTTTTCGCCAAATCGGGATCAGATGGAGCATTCTCCGCACAATAGGCGAGCGTCGCTGCAAAATCGCCATCCAGAGTATCGAGGTGATTGATGAGACCATCACAACCCGGTGTGGGATGTTCAGCGTAGTAACAGTTTTCGCTGGCCTCAAACATCGTTATGATCGCCACTAACTGACGGCAGTCCTCCGGCGTGTAGTCCGTATTGGCCTTGCACAAAACAGCAGCTGATAGAATATCACCTTCCAGTTGCACATTGTCCTGCAAATTACTCAGGACTTCGTTCAGATTTTGGCAGAACGGATCTTGATCGTTCGCCCCACCCGCCGCGCACTGCTGGCTAAAATCTTCATACATTTGCTGCGTCACCATCACCGCGCAGGTATGCGGCGAAACCCAGTCATTTTGTGCCGCACGGGCGCACAGCACCGCCGACTCGATGATGGCGGAGGCTTGCGAGAATGACTGCGCTTCGCACAAACGGGTGGTGGTTTCGTCCGTCCCTACAGCATCGGAGGCGCAGTAGTCGCTCAGCACGGCACTGCCCGAATCGGCAACCAGTTGAGCGCAGGTTTGGCTGGTCATCTCGCCGTTGGTCACCATTTCGCTGCATGTCTGGGCAGTCGCCAGCACCAGTCCATCACCTTCTTGATACAGCGCCAATGCCTGACAACCGGGGCTATTTCGCACTGGATCATCCGAGGTGATACCGCAGTAGGTGTACATCTCCACCGTAGCGAAGGCGCTGACATAGGCTTTACACTGCTGTTCGGTCATCTGCCCATTCTCAACCCACGCCTGACACTGTTCGATCTTCTGCGGCAGTTCGCTCTGGCTGATCGCCAGCACCAGATCGTTCAGGTTATCGCAGGCGGGCAGCGGGTGTGTATCCTCCGCCAATCCACACACAAGCGAGGTGGAAAGGTAAACTGAGAACAACAGGGTGCTTTTCACACACTCCTGCGGATTGGTTGTCTCGGCGCAATAGGTCAGGCTTTCATACAGGCTCGAATCTTGGAAGCGTGCTTGAATCGCCTCTCGCGCTTGGCAGACCGGGATTG
>CAIVEA010000947.1 GCA_903904765.1 uncultured Chloroflexota bacterium | reverse complement strand
TGAAGTCACTCTCGAAGATGACTGCTTGCGAGGCAGGGTCAATTTCCAGATTTCGCTGTTCGGCCACCGGATGCCCGCTGAAACGTTCATACATTTCGTTAAGCATATCCAGCGCGTTGACCGGCTCCATCGTTGCCACCAAGTCGGAACTTTCGGCGGCGGTCAGGTCGCGCTGCGATTCGATCTCCTCCAGCAGACGGTGGCTAATCACACTGATGATGTTGCGGTATTCGTCCAATTCTTCGTAGGTGGCATCCTGCATTAAATGAACGAAACCCGACAGCGTTCCGGCGGTGTTCAGCACATCATGGAAAAAGATGCGCTCCAACGCCCGGCGGCGCTTCTCATTACTGATGTCTTTCACCGTGAAAATCGAATAGTTCCGACCTTCGATTTGCAGCGGGGATGCCCATACGCGCAGGTCGAGCGCATCACCGCCCTGCTGATTGATACGGCATTCCTCGATGCTTTCTAACCCACGCTGGCTGGAAAGGATGGCACGCACCGCGCCGCAGTTCCGGCAAAATTCGGTTGTTCCGCAGCCGTTGCCTGTCGTCGAATGGTCACATTTCAGCGCCTCACCGGGGCGCAAGCCGGTTTCGACATCCAGTTGCGCCCAGCCGAGGAAATCGAGCATGGCGCGGTTGGCATAGACGATCTGACGCTGTTCATTCAAGATCATGAAGATGTCCGGCACGGCATCCAGCAATTTTTGCAGCAACGGATCGGTGACAAAACGCGAAGCATCTTCGCGGAGTTCTTCCGGGGTTGCACGTTCAGCAGGTGCAAAGTAGGTCGCATCTTTTTCCGGGTGCGTGACTGTCATAATAAAGTCTCCAGACCACATCGGGGAAACGCAATATATACCCTCCCCCCTAGTCTGTATTCTAAATCGCACTCGGTGTTGAGAATCGTTAAGGATTGGGTTTTAAGCGCCGCGCCACCATCTTGCCCAGCCAGTGCAGTTCGTCTATATGCAGCAGTGCCGCCGCGCCGATGAATACTGCGAGGCTCACGCCGCCGCTGACACCGACCAGCAGCAACTCGTGAATCAGCGTATCGGCCTGAAACCAGCGCCCCAGCAACGCCAGAGTGCCTGTACCTGCCGCGCCCATCAATAGCGAGGCCACGCCCGCCCGCAATCCGGTGGATACCAACCGCTGCCCACCGAAGCCCCCCATGCGGCGGCTGAGCAGTAGCCACGAAATGGTGCTGTGGACGACGAATTTCACGCTGTCGGCGATCATCAGGCTGAACAGCCCGAAATGCGGGAACATCACGATTGCCACCAGCATATACACCGCCAGACTGAACACGCCGATTAGTGCAGGCGTGAAGGTGTCCTGTCGAGCGTAAAAGGCATAAACCAGCAACAAGTCAACTGCCGCGAATGGCAAGCCGACTAGATACCAGCGCAGCGCGATCACGGTCATCTGCGTATCGTGCGGGGTGAATGCGCCATGCTGGAATAATAATGCCACGATGGGCATTGCCAGCGCGAACAGGCCGAATGCGGCGGGCAGAATGAGCGTGGTTGCCAACCGCAGGCCGAGTCCGAGCGTGTCTTTGAAGGCTTTGTCACCTTCGCTGGCGATCAGCGCCGATTGTCGCGCCAGCGTGGGCAGGATGGCGATGCTGATGGCGGTGGCGACCAAGCCCTGCGGGAACTGGATGAGGGTGGTCGCCCACGTCATATAGCCGATGCTGCCTTCGCCCGTCTGACTGGCGAGGTTATAGCTGAAGGTGCGGATGATGAGGGTATCCATGATGAGCGAGAACATGACCGGCGCGTACAGTTTGCCGATGCGCCGCAATGACGGGTTGCGCCAGTCCAACCGTACCCGCAGGCGGGCATCGCGCATTCCCGGAAGCTGAATCGCCATCTGTGCAAACGCGCCCACCAGCCAACCGATGGCCACCACCACCACCCCTTCGGCAGGGCGGGCGGCGGTCAGCGCCAGCGCACCATTAGCAGCGATGTGCGGCGATAGGCCGATGGCTGGTGCGAACAGCAGGGTGATGAGAACGATGCTGCCGTTGAACACGGTCACAGCGAAGGCAGGCCATGTGAATTCACGCAGGGCGTACAGCGTGCCGCTGAGGACGGCGAACAACCCCAGAAAGATGAGTGCCGGGGCGGTCAGTTGCAGC
This sequence comes from uncultured Chloroflexota bacterium, assembly GCA_903904765.1. The sequence goes on along the minus strand of CAIVEA010000947.1, from coordinate 4,232 downwards.
AGCGTGGTCGCCAGCGTCAGTGTTTGCGCGTCGAAACCGCCGCCCACCAGTGTCACGATTTGCGGCGCGAATAGTTCCAGCGCCAGCACCATCAGCGCCAGCCCGATGGTGACGAGGCTGCACAGCAGCGAGACCAGATGCCATAGCGCCTGTCGCCCTTCGCGGGCGGCCACTTCGCTCAGTACGGGGACGAGGGCGCTGTTCACATGCCCGCCAATGAGCAGATCGTACAGCGCCTTCGGCACGATAATCGCCACATTGAAGGCATCTACCGCCCGCGTCGCGCCGAACAGGTTGGTCAGCACGATCTCGCGGGCCAAACCCAGCACGCGGCTGGTGATGTTGCCTAACGCCACAACGCCAGTGGCACGGGCGACACGGGCGTTGGTTTCTTCCTGCGAATGTGAATCGGTGCGGGTGTTTTCGGGAAGGCTTTCGGTGGTCAAATCAAGTCCCCTGCATAGGTGGGCAGAGGGCGCAAGCATAGCAGATGGCTACCAGAATGCGAGAGTGGCAACTACCAAACGTCGGAGAGCAGGTGGGGAATAGTGGGCAATCGGGGGGGGCGGCGGTGGATTGTGCCTTCAAGCAGTCACAAAGCCGCTGTTGAAAAGGCATCGGTTTTGTATTGTGTGGTTGTCGCCAAAATGGGAGTGATGATTAGGCGGGCGGCAGGGTGAAGCAGAACCGCGCCCCGCGTCGTCCGCGTCGCCGGGGTTCTGCCCAGATCATCCCGCCGTGCAATTCCACGATGCTGCGGGCGATGGTCAGCCCTAAACCGCTACCCTCAATCTTATTGGCTTGTGCCACGATGCCCCGGTAGAAAGGCGTGAACACCTGTATCGCTTCTTCCACCGAAAGTCCCGGCCCTTCGTCCGCAATCACGGTTAGGACAGCGGGCAGAACCAGATTGTCCGGTACACCCGTCGGCAGGTCGGCATGGTTCACGACGCACTGCACGCTGATGCGAATCTGTGTGCCGGGAGGACTGTAGAATAGCGCATTCTTCAGCACGTGCCCTATTACGCCCTGCATCCGCTTAATATCTACTCGCACACCGGGCAAATCGCTGGCGATGCTGACGCGGATTTGCTGCTGGCGTTTGGCAGCCAGCGGCTCATAGACCATCAACACGTCATCGAGTATTTGTGATAGTTCGACGTGGCTCAGGTTCAAGTTCAATTCGCCACTATCAGCACGGGTGATCTCGATAATCTCGGAGAACAGGCCGTTCAAATGGCGGGCGCTGTTCAGGATGATTTCGGCATACTCTCGCGCCAGCGGCGGCAGTTGATCGCCCAGTTCTTCGACCATGAATTGCGCGAACCCTTTGATCGAGGTCAACGGGGTGCGTAATTCGTGCGATACGCGGGAAACAAAATTGGCACGCAGGCTGACTGCTGCCCGTTCTGCCGATACATCATGGAAGGTAAAAATGCGCCCCAGAACGCGGTTTTCCAGATACACGGGTGCGCTGTACCACTCGATATTGGCTTGCGACCCCTGCGGATGAATCATGTCAAATTCGCCACGCTGTGCCGCCGGATCACGCACCGGGGTACTCATCCAGCGTTCAGCCAGATGACGGCGCACATCTTCCGGCAGCCGCATGTGCTCGATCAAATGCTCCAGCGGCAGCCCGGTCACATGGGCAGAAGACACGCCAAACAGGGTGCAGAAGCTCTGGTTGGCGGTCAGCACATGCGAATGTGAGCCTTCGGCTTGCGTGTCGTCGCTGGGCAGGATCATCAATACACCATCTTTGACGGCATCCAGCAGGGCAGCACGTCCCCGTTGCACAAAGTTGGTCTGAAGTTGAAGCACCCGCGCCATCGCGTGCAGCGCCATGAACTCGATCACCGTGCGATAGACGCGAATCTCGCCAGTCGTGAAGATATGCGGTTGGTCGCTGGCGATGAGAACGATTCCCAACCGACGCATGGTGCCGCCGAAGCTGATGAGCAATGCCTGCCGCATTCGCTGTGCGCGGAGCAGCGCACGCACCAGCGGATCAACCGCGATGCGGCTGTTGGGAGCCAGTGCATCCGGTATTTCTAGCACGCCGTGCGTGTCCAGATCGTTCAACAGGTTGCTGTAGGAGTCGAGGTAGAAGCGCATGCCCACGCCTACGCCGGAGCCAGTGCGCCGCGTCCATGTCCCCTGCACTTCGAGATACTTAAACGGCCCGTTGGGGCGGTCTTCGCGCAAGGGGCCATAGGCCAGCACCACGCAACTGCTGATCTGCGGCCCGAATAGATTCTCGCGCAGGATTTCGATCAATTGCTGCGCGGATGGGTTTTCGGGGATGATAGAAGCGGTATGCTGAATGGCGCGGGAGATGGCTAGACTGTCATGCAGCCTCTGATTCTCAAAGATGACCCACGCTAACCGCACCCATAAGTCAATACGTTCGGCATCGGCTTCGGTGAACGCCGCCGGATTCGAGTCCAGTAGTATGAGCGCACCCAGTAATTGCCCCTGTTTTTCCAGCGGAATGAGCAGGGCACTGGCGAACCCCAGCGGCAAAAGGCTGGCTTCCGGGATAATTTGCGGTGTGGACTGGGTGGCGGTGCAGGCGCGGGCGATCACCACCAGCGCCGTTTCCTTCTGTAGATCGAGAGGCGGCACACAGGCTGCAACGGTGTCTACGTTGTTGGAATAGTCCAGTGATATAGCACAAGCCACCTGTGCTGGAAGCGTAGCACAGATGGCTTGTAATATTATTTGTAATTCCTGAATTGAATACCCGCTGTCCACTGTCGGCGTGCGCGGGGCTGAAACCGTCATAGCGGCTAGGCTTTATCCTTCACGTCGCCATCCCCTTTGCCCTTCGCTTCGGGCGGACGAATGGTGAACATGTAGCCGATACCGCGTTCCGTGCGGATATAATGGGGATGATGCGAGTCGGCTTCCAGCTTGCGGCGCAGGCGGTGCATGTGGACGCGCAGAGTATCTTCATAGACATCTTCCGTCGGCCATACGCGGGCGATCAGCATCCGGTTTTCGACCACGCGCCCCGCATTCCGCAGCAGTACATGCAGCAGGATCGATTCAGTTGGAGTCAGGCTGTAGGATTTGCCAACGACCACCATCCGATTGTGGGCAAAGTCCACCTGCAAGTGTTCGTCAATTTTGACGATGGGTTCGCTGGCATAGTCGAGGCTGGGCATACGCGCCAGAACCGCTTGCACACGCGCTTCCAGTTCGCGCAGCTCGAACGGCTTGACGATGAAGTCTTCCGCGTAGCGGCGCAGTCCCTGCACAATGGTATCTGTATCGCTGGTAGAGGTGACGAAGATGATAGGCACGTCCGCCATGGCCTTCAACTTGCTACTCAGCTCGAAACCATGCATGGTCGGGAGGGCCAGATCAATCAGCGCGATGTGGGGCAGTCCGCGTTCTTTGACATATTCGAGTGCGTCCGGCCCATCATTGACCGCACTGACCTCGTAGCCGCGCCCGGACATATAGTCGCTGATGAGCTTACAGATGTTAACTTCGTCTTCAACTACCAGTACCTTTGTTTTGTTCATGGTTCCTCCAATACTGACGCTTTTGCTGCTTGTCAGAATGTGTAACGAATATACCTTGATTGTAAGAGTAATACCAGTGGAATTGTCTTAAGATGTTCCAAATGGCTTAACCAATTTAAACATCTCATAAGCTGTTCACAATTTTAATAGAATTACCCATATTCTGATTGAACGTTGAAATAATTCCCATTATAACCTTACCTCTGTTTAATTTGTCATAAATCTCCAATCAATCTTCCAGTATTCTCCATAATAAAACGTAGAATTTAATTAATATATTGCCATATACCACGAATTGGTACAAATTTTCATAAAATGAAGTTAGTTTCAAAAGGGAAATTCGGGATGTAATGAACAAATGAGGGGAAATGGCGGGGGCATGCGCTGCGTCATGTCCCCGTATATGTGAAGTCCTTTAGCTACAATTGCCATCCAGCGTCAGATACGCTGCCGACAGCCACCCCTGCTGTTCTGCGATCAGCAGCGTCCCTACGCCTTGCAAGCATATCTGCGCTGTAATGCCAGCCGTGACCGAGCCGGATGCGTCAAACATGTGTCGTGAGATACCAGAAGGGAATGATTTATACCTGACTTCCCCTCAGCGCCGGATGCGGCGAATGAAGTCCACGCTTTGCAGGCGGCGTTCCAGCACGAACGTCAGGTAGCCCAGCATCAGGCGTTCGGTTTCGTCGTGCAGCG
>CAIVEA010000946.1 GCA_903904765.1 uncultured Chloroflexota bacterium | reverse complement strand
GTTCAGGTTGAACTGGTACGGCTCGATGCCATCCGACCAGTCGGAGATGCTCACCCCGTACTGTCCGTTAGCATCCATCACCACCATCATCTGCTGGAACAGGTTGTTCACACGCGGGAACGAGAACCGCGCCAGACCGTCGGCATCCGTGACGGCATCCCCCATCGGGGTATAGTTCGGCCCGTACAACTTGACGGGCGTATTGGCAATGGGCAGTCCGGTTTGCGCCTCTGTCGCCCACACCAGCACGCTATCCACCGCATATTTCATCGTCAGGTTGGCAGACCCCACCACCAGCACATGCGAAGTGGGCGAATAACCCCGCGCCTCGGTTTCCGGCGCACTCACGTTCAGCAGATACAGCCCCGGAGCCAGCGCCCCGTTCGCACTCATATCCACTGCGGTGGTCTGCCCTGCCATTCGCAGGTCAATCAGGTAGGTATCCACGCCGTTTTCCACAATGGCCTCGGCCACCCACGCGCTGCGTTCGTCGCGCAGCGTGACCTGCCACCACAAACGGCCATCGGCGCACACCGGTCCGCCCACGATGGGCAGTTGATAGCCCTTGTAGAGTTGGTCAATCACCTCGCCATCCGGTGGGGTGCTGCGAGCGCGCACTGGATCGGGTTCGTTGACCACAATCGCCATATCGCCCACCTTCAGATGTGAAGGCGGCGCGCCGGGGCATTCGACGGACGGGCTGCTGCCCAGCATAAGAAGTTCATACTTCTGGGCGTTCAGCGGCGCTTCTACGGGCATCTGCCACTGACTAAGCAGATCGCTGGGCGGCGGCGTGAGGGCGCTGCCCGGATCGTAACTGCTGCTCTGCATGGCTGCTGCGAACATCGGCAACGACACGCGGTACAGCGAGAAGTTCAACTGACCGATGTTGCGATGCGTCAGGAACAGGCGCGTACTCCCGGCGCGGGCGTTGTAGAAGCCCATTGGGCCGGGGACGTTCAGCGAGAAATCAGGGTCATAGGGGGCAGTGATGAAGCTGAACGTGCGGGCGCTGGTGATGGTATTCCCGTACACATCCGCCATGCCGGGCGCAACCGTAATCGTGTAGGTGGTACTCGGCTCCACCGGGAAGTTGATGTTATAGCTGTTATCCCAGTCGCCGTAGTAGTAATCGCCATCGCGCCAAGGCTTGGGGTCAATCGTCACCTTGTCCTTGAGCGTGTCGATGTCCATCGGGGAGGCAAAGTACAGCGTGACGCTGCCCCAAGGATACACGCCATCCGAACCATCGGCGGGGTCAGTGCCGATAATCGAAGGATATGGCACGGTGGCGAACTGCCATTTGTTAATCCCTTGCAGCGTTGAACCGCCACCAGCGGATTGTACTGCGTTGTCCGCAAAACCGGCCTCATACACGCTGTCAATCTGGAGCAGCGCGGACGGCGTGAAGCGGAAGCCCATGCCATCCTCTGCCCACTCAAACGCGCCGGGGATAAGTCCGGTCTGCCCCGATGGATGCAGGAAGAAAGCCGCTTCCGTGCTGGGGCGATCCATCTGCTGATTGAAGCGCACCTGCACCGTCTGATCGAGCGTCACCGCTTCCGACATGGCCTGCGGAACCATCTCGAGGACGGCAGGCAGGGCAGTTTGGAATGTCCACTTATACGCATCGCGCTGTGCCGCGCCGTCCAGCGCCGTCAGCGCCGGATCAATCGCCACCGCGTAATCCGTCCCGCCCGCCAGACCGGGGTCAGGATGGAACATATAGATCGAGGTGTTCACCCATTCGCCGCGCCCTGCCACCTGTGGACGGAACAGCAGCGGGTTGGGCAGGTTGCCCGTGTCCTCGGCGGCCACCAGCGGCACGATGGGACGGTTGAAAATCACCGTCACCGTTGAATTAGCGTCCACATCCACCGAACCGCTTTTCGGCAGCACGTCGGACACGATCAGATCGCCCAGACTGTTGAGCGTCAGTTTGAACGGTTCCGCCAACGCCGAACCGTCCGCGCCGCGCAGCGTGTTCGCCAGCGCCAGCGTATAGGTGGCTGCGCGTTCCAGCGGTTGCGACGGCGTGAAACTGACCGACGAGTCGCTGTCGCTGCACGACACCGCGCCGACCACCGCCGGCGTGAGCGTGAGGGCGGCGGTGGCGCTGCCGCAATCCACCGGCGTATTGAAGTACAGGGTAATCGGCGCTTGTAATCCTAATTCCTGTCCGGGAAGCGGATTGCTATCCACCACCCGCAGGCTGGTTGTGGTCACGCTGGCATCTTGCGCGACTATCGGGGCGCTGCTCAAACCCAACAGGGCGACCAGTACCGCCGCCAATAACAACATTCGACGGATATTCATAGTAAACACTTTCCCCTCTTAATGAGTGGTACTCTCTTAATTATATGCGAAACAGGGTCGAAAAAGGGGAAAACACGCGCAACGACCAGTCAGCGCACAACCTACGCCACCCCTACGGGAGCTATATCCCCTGCACGTAGGTGATGGGCAGGTTCAACACTTCTTTGAGCAGTTGCCAGTGGAAGGCCGCCACTTCCCGCGCCATGAACACGATGTATTGCAGCGGCGGCGGGTCAACCAGCGCAGGGCTAGTCACAGCGGGGATGCCCGCGTTGCGGAACAGGCGCAGGGCGCGGAACAGATGGTAATTGTCGCTGACGACGACGGCGGTGCGCCAGCCATTTGCGTCCATAATCTGTTTGGACTCGACAGCGTTTTCCTCGGTGCTGCGGCTGCGGTCTTCGAGGACGATGGCCGACTCCGGCACGCCCGCCCCGCGCAGCAGTTCGGCGCAGGCATCGGCCTCGCTGCGGGTGCGGTTGCCCGGCTTGCCGCCGGAACAGATCACGATAGGCGCATAGCCCGCGTGGTACAGATCGGCGGCGGCGGCGGCGCGGCGAATCAGCGCAGGGCCGGGCTGGTTGCTGCGCTGCAACCCCGCCCCCAGCACGATGATGACATCGGCAGGTTGGGCGCGGTTCACCCGCCCGTAACCGTCAATCACCACCACCAGCACGAACACCACCCACAGCCACAGCACCATCGTCAGCAGGAAGGTCTGCCACAGGCGGCGGCGCACACGCGGCTTACGAAGGAAGGTTAACACGCGGAACAAAGGGGGTCTAATGCCGGATTTCGTTGGGCGTGGGCGGCGGGAAGTTCATCAGGTCATCGTCGTCGTCGTCCACCGTGACCTTGCCCAGCATCCAGCCATCTACTTCGGTCAGCCGCAGGCGCAGAATCGAAATGCTGCTGTGCGAGAAGCTCACCGCTGGCTGCGGCTGAATCACCGTCGGGTCTTTGAGGTGCAGGTAACGAATGGCGGGAACGCCCACCATTTCTTCGATGTCCTCCGGCGGCGGCTCTTGCACCAACCGCTGCGCGGTGGCCGGATCGTCGTACAAATCCTCCACCACAATATCCTCAGCCATGTTAGTGAAATCGAAGATTTCGTCGGTCATCTGCATGTCTTGTTTGGTGGGGTTCAACAGGGTACGCTTGGCCTGCGAACGGAACATATCGCTGATGGCACGCAAATACTCGCGCTCGCTCACCAGCACGCCGCTAATCACCAACCCGCGTATGAACAGGGTCACGCCCAGTTCCATGCCGCCCTTGTTCACAAAACCGGAAACGATGTCCACCAGCAGCGCATCCGGCTCATGCCAGTAGCCGCTGTCACCCGCCGAAAAATCGTTCAACATGCCCGATCCTATATTCTTTCCAATACCAGCGCCGCATTATACAACCCTGCCCCGCGCTTTCGTAGGGACACAAAAAGAGCAGGCTCTCACCTGCTCCGGGTCGTGCATTATCGAGATGTAACTTCCCGCTGCGTCAGGGGATGATGAGGCGCTGCCCCACCGTAATCAGGTTCGCATTCGGCAGCCGATTTGCCGTCACAATCGCCGCCACCGTCACTTTGTATTGTAACGAAATCCGGTACAGCGTTTCTCCGCGCTGGACGATGTGAATGCGCTGCGTCGGCGGCGGGGTCACTGTCACCGGCTTATAGCCCAGAAAACTGGTGATGCTGTTCGCAATCGCCTGCGCGAACAAATCAGGGCGATTAACCAGCATACTGCGTTCGTTTGTGTTACTCAAAAAGGCCATCTCGATCAGCGCCGAAGGGACGGACGATGAATAAGGCGATTTGCCGACCTTCACACCTCGGTTGGTGAGTCCTGCCGCTTTCGAGACCGTATCCGTCAAAATACGCGCCAGAGTAGAACTCTGGGAATGGCTGCCCTGCCACCATGCTTCTGTGCCATGTGCGCTGGTCACGCTAAACGCATTGGTATGAATGGATACCATCACCTGAGCGTTAATCGCGTAAGCCGCCTGCCACCGCTGCGTCCACGATGGATTGGTGGAATCGCTGCGAGTCAGCGCTACTGTGCAGCCCTGTGCGCGGAGCAGCGTCGCGACGCGGTTGCCGATGTTCCACACCACATCTTTCTCGCGCACACCGCCATACACCGCGCCGGGGTCGGAACCGCCATGCCCCAGATCAAGCGCCACCCGGCAGGTTGTACCCGCCAGCACGCTGCCGAACGAAGCCAGAATCCCCGCCATCATCGAGAAAATCAACAGCAGCGAAAGCCATTTGCGCCGAGCCATGATTGCCTCCTTAGGGGTAAACGTTTATGACACACTGTGAGTCTAAACCCGAAAGCAGAGGACAATCGTTGATTCGTGACCGATTTCACAAAAAATTGATGGACAAACTGCAATTCTGTGGATAACAAAAAGAGCAGGCTCTCACCTGCTCTTGCTTGCGCTCCAATGGGTACCGATGCGTTTAGCAGCGGCTATAGTCGCAGGTCATGCACTTCTCGCAGCCC
>CAIVEA010000945.1 GCA_903904765.1 uncultured Chloroflexota bacterium | reverse complement strand
TCTGGACGAGAGCATAGGCCGTGCCAGCGTGTTCCGCACGCTCGACCTGCTCACCAGCCTGTCCATCATCCGCCCCACCTACCTGCACAGCAGCATGACTCCTACTTATGTCCTGCTGCCGGACGGCCACCATCATCATATTATCTGTACCCGCTGCAACCGCGTGATCGAATTTGAGGATTGCGGGCTGGCACAGATCGAATCCGATCTGGAAGCCCGTTTGCACGTTAAGCTCACCGGCCACCTGCTGGAATTTTACGGGCTGTGCGAACGCTGCGCGGCGGATAGTTCATCGGACACCTCATCAACGGAATCCGCAACCTGATGCATATCGCTTTCAACGGCTGGTTCTGGGATCAACCCCACACGGGCAGCGGTCAATATGTGCGCCGCCTGCTGCACGCCCTGCGCCGCACCGCGCCGGATGCGCGTTTCACGCTGATTTTGCCCTCGCGCAACATCGCCCCTGATGATTTGCCGCCGAATGTGGAGGCCATCCCTGCGCGGGGCGGCGGGAACGGCAAACTGGGCAAGGTGTGGTTCGAGCAGCGCATTTTCCCGCAGATGGTGGCGCATGTGGGCGCGGACATCGCGCATGTGCCGTACTGGGGGCCGCCGCTGTCTTCCCCTGCGCCGCTGGTGACAAGCATCCTCGATGTGATTCCGCTGGCGATACCGGATTATGCACGGGGAGCAGCGGCGCGGTTGTATACCTCGCTGGTGTCGGCGGCGGCGCGGGGTTCGGCGCACACACTCACGCTCAGCGAAGCCGCCAAAGCCGACATCGTGAAGCACCTCGGCCTGCCGCCGGACTCGATTACGCCCACCTATCTGGCGGCGGATGAAGTGTTCCACCCGCGTCTGGGGGCGGAACGGGATGCGGCAGTACGCGCCAAGTACAACCTGCCCGACCAGTTTGTGCTGTACTTGGGCGGCTTTGATGTGCGGAAGCAGGTCAACGATTTACTGCTGGCCTATACCTACGTGGGGCAGGCCGAAGGCGAGAATATCCCGTTGATTCTGGCGGGAAAGCAACCGGCATGGGGCAGCGGCGTGTTCCCCGACCTGCCAGCTTACGCGGCTGAACTGAACATCACCGATTATGTGCGCTGGATCGGCTTCGTGGACGAGGCCGACAAACCCTCGCTGTACCGCATGGCGAGCGTGTTCGCCTTCCCCAGCATCGCGGAAGGCTTCGGCCTACCCGTGCTGGAGGCGATGGCCTGCGGCACGCCCGTCGTGGCCTATGAGGTGTCGTCCATCCCGGAAGTAACGGGGGAGGCGGCCTATCTGGTGCGGGCGGGCGATGCGCGGGCGATGGCCGGGGCAATCATCGCGCTGCTCCTGCAACAGCCCTTGCGTGACTCACTGGTGAATCAGGGGTTGGCGCGGGCGACCAGTTTTAGCTGGCGCAAGACTGCGAAGGAAACGCTGGCAGTCTACGAGCGCGTGCTGGGAGGAGAGTAAGGGGAAAATAAGAGGCAACGCTATCGAGCTATAGGACGGAGGAACGATCATGATTGCATATCAAACAGTGGTCGAACTGGCAGATCAACTCCCGTTGGCAGAAAAAGCGCGTTTGATCGAGCATCTTAGCGCGGCGCTGCGGCAAACTTTAGAAGTTGAAGCGTATAAGCACATGGATTGGCACGAGTTCATTGAACTCACCGCTGGAAGCCTCGCGGATAGTCCGTTGGAGCGTCCCGCACAGCCGCCTCTCGAAGAACGCGAACCACTATAACCCGCACCCGCCCTACACTTCTGGCTAGGATTTGGCGGCGGCCTGTAAGACCCGCTGACACGCTTGCATCTAGGCCACAGCAAGACACACAGGGACAATCAACCATTCCTTCGTCAAATTCACGGCTATTTCTAACCTTCTCTCGCTCATACGCTTATAGGAGCGATTGGCAGGGCATGTTATAATTGATCGGGGACTCAAAAGTTCATTCAGACGTTCGTGGGTTAACAGGTTGTGGCAAGCCAGCCACACACTGCGGAGGTAGTCACCGTGCCGAATAACAAGATGGAACGTTTTACTCAGCGGGCGCGGCGTGTTCTCAGCCTTGCTCAGGAGGAGGCCGAGCGCCTTCACCACAATTACATCGGGACGGAACACCTGCTGCTGGGGTTGATGCGTGAAGAAGGCGGCGTGGCCGGGCGCGTCTTGCGCGATCTGGGCTTGGAACAGCGCCGCGTGGAAGAATTGGTGGAAGAACTCACCCGCGCCACCCCGCGCACCCCCAGCACCCAGCTTGATCTGTCGCCGGGGACGAAGCGCGTCCTCGAACTGGCGGTGGATGAAGCCCGCCGCATGGGACACCACTATATCGGCACAGAACATCTGCTGCTCGGTCTGGTGCGCCAGTCGGACGGCGTGGCGATTGAGGTGCTGAAGCGGTTGGGGATCAGCCCGGAAGAAGTGCGTCGTCAGACGCGCCGTGTGCTGCAAGAAAGCCCTGTGCAGACGCAGCAACCTGCCGAACCGGAGCGCCGTCCTACCCCGCGTCAGAAAGACAACAAAACCCCGCTGGTTGACCAGCTGGCAACCGACCTGACCGAACTCGCCCGCGAAGGCAAGCTCGATCCGGTGGTGGGGCGCGAAACCGAAATTGAGCGCGTGATTCAGGTACTCAGCCGCCGCCGCAAGAACAATCCGGCGCTGATTGGCGAACCGGGTGTGGGCAAGACCGCCATTGTGGAAGGTCTGGCGCAGCGCATCGTCAACGGCGAAACGCCCAAGCCGCTGCTGGGCAAGCGCGTGCTGCAACTGGACGTGGGTTCGCTGGTAGCCGGCACGATGTATCGCGGTCAGTTTGAAGAACGCCTGAAGCGTGTGATTGACGAACTGAAATCCAGCGACAGCATCCTGTTCATTGACGAAGTACACATGCTGGTGGGCGCGGGCAGCGCGGGCAGCAGCGTGGATGCCGCCAACATCCTCAAGCCGGCGCTCTCGCGCGGCGAACTTCAGTGCATCGGCGCGACCACGCTGGACGAATACCGCAAGCACATCGAGAGCGACGCCGCCCTCGAACGCCGCTTCCAGCAAATTCTGGTGGATGAACCCACCATCGAAGAAACCATCGAAATCCTTCAGGGGATTAAAGTCCCCTATCAGGAACATCATAACGTCGAAATTACCGACGATGCGATTGATGCCGCCGCCAATCTCTCCGCCCGTTACGTGCCGGATCGCTTCCTGCCGGACAAGGCGATTGACCTGATTGACGAAGGCGCGGCGCGTCTGCGGATGTACAAAAGCCCGGAAGCCGCGCAGGTTCGCAAGGCCGAGATGGAACTGGCGCAGGTGGACGAAGACCTCGAAATGCTGCTGAAGGAAGAACCAGCCAGCGACGAGGTGAATCAACTGAAAACCCAGCGCGAGAATTTGCAGGCCACGCTGGATGACCTGAAGGTGAACTGGAACCGCGAGACGAACCAACCGCGCTTGAGCGAAGAAGATATTGCGGAAGTCGTCTCGATGTGGACGGGCATCCCCATTCGCCGCATCGCTGGCGAAGAAGGCGAACGCCTGATGCAGATGGAAGGGGCGCTGCACAAGCGCATCATCGGGCAGAATGAGGCGATTCAGGCCATCAGCAAGGCCGTCCGCCGCGCCCGCGCTGGTTTGAAAGACCCGCGCCGTCCGATTGGTTCGTTCATGTTCCTCGGCCCGACGGGTGTGGGTAAATCCGAACTGACGAAGGCGCTGGCGGAATTCATGTTCGGCAGCGAGGACGCGCTGGTGCAACTGGACATGAGCGAGTTCATGGAACGTCACAGCGTCGCCCGTCTGGTGGGTGCGCCTCCCGGCTATGTGGGCTACGAAGATGCGGGGCAATTGACCGAATCTATCCGCCGCCGCCCGTATAGCATCGTGGTGTTTGACGAGATCGAAAAAGCGCATCCCGAAGCGTTCAACATGCTGCTTCAGGTGATGGAAGAAGGCCAGTTGACCGATGCGCGCGGGCGTACCGTCAGCTTCCAGAACGCCATCATCATCATGACCAGCAACGTTGGCGCGGATTTGATTAAGCGCAACGCCGCGCTGGGCTTCGATGTCCCCCGCGACGATGTGAAGGAAGAACAGTTCCAGTACGACGAGATGCGGAAGAATGTCACCGAACAACTGCGCCGCGCCTTCCGTCCCGAATTCTTGAACCGTGTAGACGCGACTATCGTGTTCCGTTCCCTCACCCGCGACGAGATCAAACAGATCGTGGATCTGGAACTGAAGAAGGTGGGCGAACGGCTGATCGAACATGCCATCACCCTCGACGTGACCGATACCGCCCGCGATTGGATCGCCACCAAAGGCTATGACCCAGAGTTTGGTGCGCGTCCGCTACGCCGCCTGATCCAGAACGAAGTCGAGGATGCGCTCTCGGACGGCATCCTCTCCGGGCGCTTTAAGCTGGCGAGCGAAGTGCGCGTGACCGTCGGCGACGATGGCGAACTGCTGCTGGAAGCTGTCGAAGAAGGCGAACCGGAAGCGCAGTAAGTCCTGTTCGTACCGCGAAAAGTTCATCTGACAACACCCCCGATAGGCACGTCCTTGAGGGGGTGTTGCTTTTTAGGAGGTGAGGTTTGGGATAACGGGAGGGGCAACGATGCAACGTACAGCTTATCGCCTGATCGCGGTGATCGGGGTGCTGCTGCTGCTGGTCGGGCGGGTGGCAGCACAGAGCAGCTACAACAAGTTCGGGCTGTGGGACAGCGGGCAGACCACGCTGCGTGGGGCGAACATCTTCCAACGCTTCGTCTCCGCCAACGATGGGCCGGACTTTCTAGGCAGCGGGCATGTCGGCCCACCGTATACGCAGGCCGATTTTGACCAACTGGCGAGTCTGGGCGCGAACATGGTTGTCCTGTCCACGCCGGGGCTGTACACGGTTTCGTCCCCCTACGTGCTGGATACGCAGGCGCAAGATAACCTCGATGACCTGCTCACAAAGGCCGAGAACGCCAACCTGTTCGCCGTCATCAGCTTCCGCAGCGGGCCGGGGCGCAGCGATTACACCTTCTACCGCGACGGTGCGGGCGTGTGGTTTCCGGCGGAATACCTGATCGAAACGGTGTGGACGAGTCAGGCCGCGCAGGATGCGTGGGTGGCGATGTGGAAGTACACCGCCAGTCGCTACCGCACCCATCACGCGGTCATCGGCTACGATCTGATGGTGGAGCCGAACGCGAACGCGCTGCTGAACGAGTATGACCCGCAGCAATTTTTCAACCAGTACGGCGGCACGCTTTACGACTGGAATCAGCTCGAACCGCGCTTGATCGCCGCCATCCGGCAGGTGGATGCCGACACGCCGCTGCTACTTTCCAGCAACGGTTGGAACGGGATGCTGTGGCAGGCCTACCACTACATCAGTGCCGACCCGCGTGTGGTGTATACCGTCCACAACTATGACCCGTTCGTGTATAGCAATCAGGATTCCGGCGCGAACATCACCTATCCGGGGACGTTCGACGGCAACTACGACAATGTGCCGGATACCATCAACAAAGCGTGGCTGGAGGCCAATTACGTCAACACGCTCGATGTATTCCGCGCCGCGCACAACAACCCGCCGATGGCCGTGATGGAGATGGGCGTGACGCGCTTTGCCCCCGGCGCGGCGACCTATATCAGCGACCATATCAGCGTGGTCGAGTCACGCGGGCTGCATTACGCGCTGTGGATGTATCACGGCGGCTGGATACCCTTCCGCACCTACGACAACAACTTCGATTTCCTGATGGGTTCTGACCCCAATCAAAACCCCATCGGAGATGTGCTGAACAACCCGCTGCTGCTGGCGATTCAGGGGAAATGGGCGCAGAACACGGTGCATCTTTCGGATTTCCCGCTGGTGAACCTCACCCAAGCACCGCGCCGGAACGCCGTTGTCGGATCGCCCGTCACACTGACGTGGAGCCGCGTGGCAGATGCACTCGGCTACCGGGTGCAGGTGGCAGATTCGGCCTCGTTCACGCACCTGATCGTGGATGACGACACGCTGCCGCCGGATGCGCGTTCCACCGATGTGACGCTGCCGAATGCCGGAACATACTACTGGCGGGTGAGCGCCCGCGCTCGCAGCGGCGTATGGGGCGGCTGGAGCGCGGTGGACACCTTTACGCTGGTTCTCCCCTGACCTGTAAAGATGAGTGTGGCAAAAGAGAATCCTGAGAAAATCTTCGCAAGGTCAATATTTGCTATATAATCCTGCACATAATCTACTAAAATCTACTAAATAGGTTGAGATGACACCCCTTCAAGAACCTAACTTATCCGT
>CAIVEA010000944.1 GCA_903904765.1 uncultured Chloroflexota bacterium | reverse complement strand
GTTCTCCGGCTCAGCGCGAATCACGCCGTCCATCACCTTCGCAGCCTGTTCGTACTCGCTTTTACGCAGATGCTTAATGGCCTGCCGGTATTCGATCGGCGTGCGACTTCGGCCTAGCAGCGTGCCCGCCACAATCCAGCCCAACCCGCCGCCCACCAGCACCGCGCTCCATGTGGGCGTGAAGGCAATCGCCAGTCCGAACGCGATCACCGAGGGCAGCAAAATGGCCACCCAGCGCCCACGCTCGTAAGGCGGCAGACGCACGATGATGATGACGACCACGCCCGCAATGAACACCAGCGAGATCAACGTCTGTACGGGCTTTACCCACTCGTACTGGTTGACCATCGAATTGAGGACGAGGCTCGCCAATCCGGTCAGGACGAACCACGAGATGAATACCCGCGTTCCGGTTGGCCCCAGAAAAATTTGTACTCGTTGAATCAGATTACCGATCATGGTGGCTGCGCCCGCAGCGCATACAACCTCCACAGCTTGAGCGAACACCGCATGCCAAGTCTACCACAGCGGCGGACAGGTTAGGCTTGCGGATCGCCCAGTTCGATATACACCCGCTTATTGATGCCGCCCTTGCTCTTGTAATCCGTGATGCGGATCGTCCCCACTTCGCGGGTATTGGCGACATGCGTCCCGCCGTCAGCCTGCAAATCCAGCCCGACGATCTCCACCGTCCGCACTTCACTGATGCCTTCCGGCAGCAGGTTAATCTTGGTACGGATCAGGTCGGGAATCTGGAAGGCTTCATCACGCGGCAGAATCTTCACACGCACATCCCGCGCCGCCGCGACCTCGGCGTTAATCCGCGCCTCAATCTCGCTCACCAATTCCTTCTGCAAACGCTCGAATTCGAAGTCCATGCGCCCGGACAGCGGTTCCATATTACCGCCCGTCACGCTCGCGCCGTAATCGCGCCACACCACGCCACACAGGATGTGCATGGCGGTATGGGTACGCATCAGCTTGTAGCGCCGTTCCCAGTCCAGAACGCCCTGCACCACCGTCCCCACTGGGGGCAATTCGCCTTCGATGACATGCACGTTGCCGCGCTCCACTTTGACGACGGGCAGAGTCATGCCGCCCACCACCAAATGCCCGACATCATTGGGCTGACCGCCGCCACCGGGGTAAAAGGCGGTGCGATCCAGCAAAACGCCGTGCTTCTCGGCATCCACACCTGTCACCACCGCATCAAACGTCCGAATGCTGCTGTCCAGATGATACAGTAAGTCGGTCATCACGCCTCCCTTATGTCCGCCTATTCGTTATACCCGCGCCCGCATCCGAACCATCATCGGCTTGCCGCCCACCGCCCGCCAGAACGCTTCGCCTTCCGGGTTACGGGCGGCCACATGCCAATCAAACGAGGCCACACCATGTTCCGCAAACCATGCCCGCAGGTGTTCGACCAGCGCCCGCCCGATGCCCGAACGCCGATAATCCGCTTCCACATAGATGTCCGCCAGAAAGCCGCTTGGCTCCTGCGCGAACATGTCCGGCATCAAATCCACAATCAAGCCCAGCACATACCCGACAGCGCGGCCTTCATACTCCGCGATCAACACCTTCGTCAGCGGGTCGCCCAGACGACTCAGGATATTTCGCACATAGCGATGTTCGCCGCCTGCTGCCGCAGGCGGCAGATCTGCATCCAGATTGCGATGATAGGCCACCAGTTCCAACCACATCTCGCCAATCGCATCCCCATCATCGCGGGTCGCTTCCCGAATCACGATTTCAGCCACAACCACGTCATCCAATCTGTCGCGCCCTGTGCGCGCCAAAACGCCTGTTCCACCGCTGAACGCCCGTTCATCCGGGCGACAACTTGATTGATCCCGCGCTCTGCAAACCACTCGCGCAACGCCCGCAGCAAATCCCGCCCGACACTATTCTCGCGGGCATGGGCATCTGCGTTCAATTCCAGCACCATGCCCACCTGTTCCGGCAGTAAACCGGGCGGGGACGCTTCGATCTCCCCGATGATATAGCCGATCAACCGCCCGTCCTTCTCAAAGACCAGCATTCGCGCCGCATCTGCCGTCAGCCATGCCGCCGCTGCCGTCTGCCAGCGCAGGGGCGCATCCGCCGCCAGCCGCAAACGCGAATCAAACTGCTGCTGCAAGAGCCGATTTTCATGCCAGATGGCGGAGAGGGCGGGTAGGTCGAGATGAGAAGCTGGTCGGACGAAATTCATGGGTCTTCATCATTTAGGCTGAAAACAGAATAGCACCGCCCCACACGCAAAGCAAGATGGTGGGGTAAAATCGCAATATGCGTGAAACTACCGAATTTGCCATCCTCGAACTGCCCGACTGGATGCGACAGGCGCGTCGCCGTCTCGATCTGGCATTATTCCTCGTGGTCGGGCTAGGCATGATCGCCGCGTGGCCGTTCATCCGTTCGCCGCAACTCCCCCGCAACAACGATACCGAGCATCACGTCTTTCGCGGTACAGATACCGCGCAGGCCATTCAAGAAGGGGTGCTGTATCCGCGCTGGTCAGCCAACGCGCTTGGAGGCTATGGCGCACCTATCCCCAATTATTCGCCCACCGGCGCAGCCTATGCCGCCGGCCTACTGGAAACCGTGCTGACGGACGACCCGCTGATTGCCATCCGCATCCTGTATGCGGGTTCGCTGATCGCAGCGGGATTGGCGGTATATGCGCTGTGCGTGCTGCCATTGGGCGCAGCAGGTGCCATTTTGGCAGCGGCACTGTATATATTCAGCCCGCCCATTGCGCTGGTTGCACCCCATCTACGCGGCGACCTGCCTGCTGTAATCGCCTCCGCACTACTACCGCTGCTGTTGTGGGTATCCCACCGGATGCTGAACGCGGGACATCCGCTATACGGGTTGGCGGTGGGGGTCATCACCGCTGCTTTCACGTTGACCGCCCCGATTCACCTGCTGATCGCGCTACTCATGCTGCTCATCATCGCCATAGGAGAACGCGCCGCACCGAAACAAGCCTTCCGCTTACTGACTGCGCTCATCCTCGGTGTCGGCATCGCGGGATTCTTCTGGATACCGGCGCTGCTGGAACAAGACGCAATCACATGGATTCCGGCGCTCCTGCCCGCACTTGCGCCCACCATCGGCCTGATTGACCTGTTGCGTCCGATACAACCGATTGACCCGCAGGCGCTCCTGCCACAACTTCAGATGCCGCTGGGCTGGTTGCAAATCGCGCTGGCAGCACTCGGTTTCATCGGCCTTGTCCGCCGCAGGACTTTCCAACACTGGTGTTTCCCGTTCGCCGTTTACATCGTGCCGCTGACCGCCGCGCTGTTGGTGTTTCCGCAACAATTGGGGTTGAGCAGCGCCCTGTGCCTGTGCCTCGCTGTTGTCGCGGGATGCGCCCTCAAATTGCGCGACTCGCTGCCTCGCCGAATGCGCCGATTGCTACTCCCCGCCCTGCTCATTCTGATCTGGATAAGCTCCAACCCGATCTGGTTGCTGCCCGTGACCGATGACGTGTTCGGCAACACCAATGCTGCCGCGCAGGTGCAATATGAACAGCAGGGGTACGGAATCGCCTCGCTGCCAGCAGGCGACTCGATTCCGGTTTCGCTGCGCTGGCCGCAACCCGTCAACCGCACACTCATCGAAGGCTTTCTTTCCGGCAACGTCAACAAAATCGCCCCCGGTCAAATCACCAGCAGCACCCAAATCGGTCTGTTGACGCATGAAATGCAGCAAGATCGGTTTCAAGTGCGGCGGGTGATCGCTCCAGTCACGCTAAACATCCTGACGGCCTATTTTCCCGGCTGGGTGGCACTGATGGACAATCGTATCGTCAACCTACGCCCGGATGCCGAAACCGGATTAATGCAGATAGACATTCCTGCCACACCCAACGGGCAAGAACTGGTCATTCAATTGCAGGACACGCCCGCACGCACCGCTGGTTGGGCGATCAGCACGCTCTCGGCGCTAGGGTTGGCGCTGGCCTTCGCCTTCGAGATGCGCCAACCTCGCTCCCCATTCATCGAGGCCAGACTGCTCAGCACATCGGAAATCCGGCTGAACGGGCTGGTGCTGCTCATCATCAGCACGGCCTCGCTGTTCGTCTCGTTCACGCCCTTGAGCGCGGCGCTGACGGCACGCCCCGGTTATGGGCTGGATGGCAGCGTGCGCCTGCCGAACCGCACCGAAGCCGGCTTGAGCCTAATCGCCTATTCGCTCCCGCAGAACCTCGTCCAGCGGGGGGACAGGCTTGATCTGACACTATTCTGGCAGGCGCAGCGCGTCTTGAAAGACAATTTTCAGGTGCGCGTGCGCCTTCTGAATAACCAGTCTGGGACGAACTGGCTCACCACTGATTTCCGCCCACCGGGGTACTACCCTACCAGCCGCTGGAACACACATCAGTATGTGCGTGACCCGTACACCATCCTGTTGCGAGAATATTTGCCGGATGGCAATTATCAGATCAACCTGCAAGTGTTGAACTGTACACCGACCTGTATGGAAGGCACGGCGCTGACCTTCTTCGACAGCACGGGGCAGCCCCTCGGCACAGAACTCACCCTACCCACACTCATCCATCTCGAACACTAGGATGCTTGTGTTTACCTTGCCCACTCTGTACAATCCGCACATTAGACATACTTCGATTTTCATTGAGGAGATTAAGACATGAGCAGCGAAAATCTGGACTCGCAAGTCGGTCAGGCGTGGCGTTTAGAACGCGACGGGAACGCGAAAGCCGCCATTGATGCGTTTGACAAAATTCTGGCGAAAGATAGCAACCATATTGATGCCAATTACGGTATGGGGGTGGCGCTGCGCCGCGATGGTCAGAATCAGAAAGCCGCCACGCACTTCAAAAAGGCGCTCGAACAGGTCGAGACAGCTGCGGCTGCCCGCCATCCGGTTGCCAGTGAAACCCGCATCCGCAACACGCCGGAAGATGACCGCCTGATGATGCTCACCCGTATGCTCAATCAG
>CAIVEA010000943.1 GCA_903904765.1 uncultured Chloroflexota bacterium | reverse complement strand
TACAGCTAGGCAAGGGGGAAAAGGCAAATAGGGTACGGTGCTGGTTTTGCGCCCCTGTGCCACTTGAGAAAATTGGACAGGGGATGCGTGTCAGGTGGTTCATTGTCATGCGGGGGGCGGCGGATTATGCTTAACGGGATGAAGCCGAATAAGGGATGAAATCATGACCGATAACGCACTGGTTCGCCTGAGCGATCATGTCTACTGGATGCCGCCGGGGCTGCCGGATCGCCCTTCGTTGTGTGCGGTGGTCGGGCAGACACACACACTGATGCTGGATGCAGGCGCGTCGGCGGCACATGCGCGGTTGTTTCTGGACGCGCTGCACGAAGCGGGCGTACCTGCGCCGCACTATGTCGCGCTTTCGCACTGGCACTGGGATCATGTGTTCGGGATGCGCGAAGTGGGCGTACCGACTATCGCGCATGATCTCACCGCCCGTCAGTTGGCGGTGATGGCGCAGGATGCGTGGGATGATGCGGCGCTGGACGAACGGGTGCGGAACGGGCGCGAAATCGCGTTCTGCGCCGACAACATCAAACTGGAGTTCCCGTCCCCGCGTCAGATCGAGGTGGTGCAGCCGGATTGGGTGCTGAACGGGGCGCTGGATGTGCGCTTGGGCGGCGTGAACTGCGCGATCCGGCATGTCGGCGGCGACCATGCTGCCGATTCGTGCGTGGTATTCATCGAACCGGATGGGGTGCTGTTTTTGAGCGATTGCCTGTACGAAGATATTTACGCGCCCGTGTGGTATTACACCGAACGGCTGTTTCCGCTGCTGGACACCGTGCTGACTTTCGATGCGCGGCTGTATGTGGAAGGGCATACCCCCCCTGATGAATCGGGAGCAATTCGAGGCGCGTTGCGTGAAAATGCGGCGGGCGGGCGAATTGGTGGCGGCGCATGGGACGGACGAGGCGGCTATTCTGCGGGCGGCGGAGGCACAATCCAGTCAGCCGCCGGAGGATGATCTGCGTGCGTTCATCAAAGCGTTCATTGCCGGACGCGAACGACAGGCCAAACCCGTCTGAGTACGGTATGATTTGCGGTCATAGATCGGTTTTTTGAAGCGGGGTTCATCATGGGAAATGCACTTTCGGGAAAAGTGGTCATCATAACGGGCGCGAGTTCGGGTATCGGTGCGGTGGCGGCGCGGTTGCTGGCGGAAGAAGGCTGCAAGCTGACTCTGGCCGCCCGTTCGGTGGAGAAGATGCAGGCGCTGGCGGCGGAACTGGCGACGGAAACACTGGTGGTGAAGGCTGATATGACCGTCGGAACGGACATCACCGCGATGGTGGAGCAGACCGTTCAGAAGTTCGGGCGGGTGGATGTGATGTTCGCTAATGCAGGCGTTTATATCCCCGGTAACTTGGAGGATGGCGACCCGGATGCGTGGGAAAACCTGATGCGCGTGAACGTGGACGGCGTGATGCGCTGCACCCATGCCGTGCTGCCGCACATGAAGGCACAGGGTTCGGGCGATATTCTGGTGACGAGTTCCATCTCCGGTTTCATTGATATTCACTGGGAGCCGGTCTACAGCGCCTCCAAACACGCAATTCAAGGGTTCGTGCATACCGTGCGCCGTCAGGTGATGAAGTACGGCATCCGCGTGAGTTCGCTCGCGCCGGGTGCGGTGGCGAACGAGTTGTGGGGCATCCATGACCCCGCCGAGATTGACCGCCTCTCGTTTCAGGAGCGCGGCTATCTGCGTTCGGAGGATGTGGCGCGGGCGGCGATCTTCATGCTGTCGCAGCCGCCGCATGTCACCATCCGCGATCTGGTGATGCTGCCACAGAATCAGGATTTATGAGAAATGCCTTTCCCCCTGATTTCAGGGGATGCGGGGCGCAAAAATAGGAGTATGCTTGATGTGTCTTGCAGTTTTTTTGCAGGCATACAGGGGTTGAACGAAGGAGGAATGAAATGGGTGGCATCGGATTTGGGAGTCCGCTGGCGGATGTGAACGTCAAAACGTTCAATCCGATTATGCGGATGGTGTATGTGTGGATGACGCTGGGCTTGGTGGTGACGGGTGTGGTTGCCGTACTCATCAGCAGCACAAGCGTCGGCAATGTGTTTTTCGAGAATCCGGCATTGCTGATCGGCGCGATGGTCGCAGAATTTGTGGTGGTAATTGTGCTGGGCATTCGGCTGATGAGGATGTCCCCGACGACGGCGCTGGCAATGTTCTTCCTGTATGCGGCGCTGAACGGCGTGACGTTTTCGGTCATCTTCCTCGCCTATGATCTGGGGACGATCCAACTGGCATTCTTCAGCACGGCGGGCGCGTTTCTGACTATGTCGGTGGTGGGCTATACCACACAACTCGATCTGTCGCAGTATCGCTCCTATTTCATCATGGGGTTGATCGGGTTGATCGTCGCTGGAGTAGTCAACATGTTCCTGCGAAGCTGTGCTATGGATATGGTCATCAGCATGATTGGTGTGGTGATCTTCGTGGCGCTGACGGCCTACGACACGCAGAAAATCAAGCGTATGGCTACTGACCCGATGATTAACAGCGACGGCACGATGTCGGCGCGGGTGAGCATCTACGGGGCGCTGCAACTGTATCTGGACTTCATCAACCTGTTCCTCTATCTGCTGCGTCTGTTTGGTCGCAGTCGCCGCTAGGCCGGTTGACGGTTTCGAGCGTAAATCAACGGGCTGCCTGTACACACGGGCAGCCCGTTTTTGTTGCAATCCACCCTCATCCCCATCCCTTCTCCCTCAGAGAGAAGGGAGTCAGGCAAAGACGGGCATTCGTAGGGATATGACGCTCTCCGGTTTTTAAGGGGAAAACAGGACACGACATGCGCCGTGTCCCTACGAAAGAATGAGGTGTCCGTAAAATAAGGGATGAGGGTTATCCCGCGCTAGTCCTCGTCGCCGCCGCTGGTCAGCCGGTCTGCCTGATCGCGCTGCGCCAGTTCGTCCACGAACGAGTCAATATCGCCATCCATCACGGCGGGCAGGTTGTAGCTGCTCACATTGATGCGGTGGTCGGTGACGCGGTTCTGCGGGTAGTTGTAGGTGCGGATTTTCTCCGAACGGTCGCCTGTACCCACCTGCGAACGACGCTCACCTTCCTGCTCCGATTTGACTTTTTCCATTTCCAGATCGTACAGTCGCGCCAGCAGAATTTGGCGGGCACGCAGGCGGTTTTGAAGCTGACTGCGTTCGTCCTGCACTTCCACCACGAGGCCGCTGGGGATGTGGACAACGCGCACCGCTGTCGAGTTCTTTTGCACATGCTGACCACCCGCGCCGCTGGCACGGGTGAATTCTTCCTGAATATCTTCCGGGCGCAGTTGCACATCCACTTCGTCCATCTCCGCCAGCACCGCTACGGTGATGGTGCTGGTGTGGATGCGTCCCTGCGCTTCGGTTTCCGGCACGCGCTGGACGCGGTGGACACCGCTTTCAAACTTCAAGCGGCTGTATGCGCCTTTACCCTTCACTTCAAACGTGATCTGCTTGAAGCCGCCGATGCCGGTATCACTCTGGTCAATCACTTCCACTTTCCAGCCACGATTCTGCGCGTAGTAGCTGTACAGGCGGAACAAATCGGCGGCGAACAGGCCGGCCTCGTCGCCACCCGCACCGGCACGAATTTCCATGATGACGTTCTTTTCGTCGCGGGGGTCTTTGGGGACGAGCAGCAACTTGAGCTTTTCACTCAGCTCGTCCAGCGTGGTGTTCAGGCTGGTCACTTCTTCGTTCGCCATTGCCGCTAGTTCAGGATCG
>CAIVEA010000942.1 GCA_903904765.1 uncultured Chloroflexota bacterium | reverse complement strand
GGCGTGGAGTCTGACCAGTTGGACGACCTGAACCACCGCTTGCAAGAACTGGTGAGCAGCGTGGGGCAGGGTGGTGATCGTGAATTCCTGACGACCAAACTGAACCAGATGGCGGTGTCTTTAGACCGCAAACTGCGCCAATCGTTGTTTTTGCCACTGGTCATCAAATCCGAACCGGTGGGGTTGCTAATCGTGTTCCGGTCACACTGGGCGCAGGCCACCGAGAATGACCTATTGATTTTGCAGAGTTTTGCCGATCAAGCGGCTATCGCGGTGTACAACGCGCAGTTGTATAACCGGATTGACCACGAGCGCAAACGGCTGGTGGCCATTCTGGAATACAGCGCGGACGGAGTGATGTACCTTGATACGCAACTGCGGATTCTGGGGTTCAACCGGGCGCTGGAACGTATGACTGGATGGACGGTGCAGGATGCGATGGGGCGCGACCATAATGATGTGATCGAATGGTCGCGGCTGGAACAGGATGATTTGCAGCAGGCGATGGCTGCTGGATGGCCGCATCGTCTGGCGGCGGACGCGCCTACCGATACGCTGTATGTAGAAGGCGATCTGCGGCGGCGGGACGGGCTGACTCTGAGCGTGGGCATCACCTACGCGCCGCTGCTAACGGATGATGGCAAACTAGCGAACATCATCGCTAACGTGCGCGACAACACCCATTTTCGCCGCGCACAGGAGATGCAGAACGTGTTCATCTCCACCGTGTCGCACGAACTCAAAACTCCAGTGGCGCTCATCAAGGGTTATGCGGGGACGTTGCGGCGCGAGGATGCCACATGGGATCCGTCGGTGGTTCAGAACGGGCTGATGGTCATCGAGGATGAAGCAGACCGCCTGACCGAGCTAATTGAGAACCTGCTGGCGACCAGCAAACTGCGGGCGGAACGGATGCGCTTGGATTTGAGCGATGTGAAGGTGGATGAACTGGCTACCGAGGTGGTTGAGCGCTTCCGCACCCAGTCCACTCACCATCATTTTATGGTCAGCTTCCCGAAGGATTTCCCGCTGGTGCAGGCTGATGCGGTGCGGGTGCGGCAGGTGCTGGATAACCTTGTGAGCAACGCGATTAAGTATTCGCCGGAAGGCGGCACGATCACGGTGGGCGGCGAGGTGGATGAGCAGAGCGCCACGCTGTATGTGCGCGATCAGGGCGTGGGCATCAGCGAGGCCGATCAGGAACGTATTTTTGACCGATTTTTCCGTGTAGATGGCGCACTCAGCCGCAAGACCAAAGGGACGGGGCTGGGGCTGTATCTGGCGAAGGCGATTGTGGAAGCACACGGCGGAACGATCCGCGTGAAAAGCAAGCCCGGCGCTGGTTCGACGTTTTATTTTACGCTGCCTTTACTCTCGATGAGTTAATTGATCCGGGGAGCCAAGATGCCCAAGAATGCACAGACATCCATCAGTTGTTCGCAGTGTCGCCAGCCGTTCCGTGTGACGGTACATAGCGTGATTGACCCCGCCGATAATCCACAAGCCAAAGTCGCGCTGCTCTCCGGTCAGTTGAACATCTTCCAATGTCCACAGTGCGGCACGCCCAACAGCGTCCTCACGCCGCTGCTGTACCACGATGGCAGCAAAGAACTGCTGGTGTCATTCACGCCGATGGAACTGGGCATGTCGAAAGACGCACAGGAACGTGCGGTTGGCGAGTTGATGCGCGAAGTGACCAGCAACCTGCCTCAGGGCGCGTTCAAAGCGTATTTGCTCCAGCCACGTGGGGCGCTGACCATGCAGGGTTTAATCGATCAGGTGTTGCAGGCCGACGGCGTGACCCCGGAGATGATTCAGGCGCAGCGTGATCGTGTGCGCTTGGTCGAGCAATTCCTTCAGGCCAGACCGGACACGCTGCCGGAATTGGTCGCCCAGAACGACGCGAAGATTGATGGGCAGTTCATGCAGACGATGAGTATGGTGGTTCAGCAGTTCCTTCAGCAGGGACGGCAGGACGCAGCTGAACGGGTGGCGATGCTGCAAAGCGCGATTATTGAGCTATCCAGTTTCGGACAGGAGATCATCCAGCAGAATCAGCAGCAAGAGATGGCGATTGCTGAAGTCGCCGAGCAGGTGAACGCGCTGGGCGAGAATGCCACCCGTGCCGATTTCCTGAATTTGGCAATGAGCTATGCTGATGACCCGCAACGGTTGCAGGCGCTGGTGGGGCTAATCCGTCCGGCGTTCGATCAAGTGTTTTTCCAAGAGATGACGAACGCAATTGCTCAAGCGCCCGCTGAAGACCGTGACCGGATGACGGCGCTGCGGCAGCAGCTGGCGGAACTGACGGCGATGGTTGACCAGCAGGCTCAGATGGCGCTGCAAGAGGCGGCCAACCTGCTGCGTGTGTTGATGAGCAGCCCGGAACCGGATGCCATCATTGCCGAGAATCTGCAAATGCTGGACTACACCTTCATGCAGGTGCTTTCGGCGAATATTCAGGAAGCCAGCCGTCGGGGGGATGTGGGTGCGAGCGCCCGCTTGAAGGACATTTACAATCGTGTGGTGAATGCGCTGCAAGCCAATATGCCGCCGGAACTACAGTTCATCAATGAGATGCTGAATGCGCCCACTGATTTTGAAGCGCAGCAGATGCTGGCTGAACACGGCCCTTCGTTCGGGCCGGGGCTGGCCGCCGCGATGGATGCCGTCGAAGCCCAACTGGCGCAGGGTTCGCCCGCCATCCGTGAACGATTTGCGCTGCTTCGGCAGGCGGCAGCCAACCTGTAACCCCAACGTGTATTTCCGCCGGGGTGTGCAGTAGACCCGCATATCCCGGCAAACCTCTTTTCTCTCCGCAGCACCTTTCCATGCTGAAGTTCATTAAATATTTATATTGGGTTGCGTATTTTCTAATCTTCGCTACTATTGATTACATATCGGTTGTTTCTGTGTTTGTTTTTTGTTTTATAGACGTGAGATGATAGCTTATGGTCAGCCTGCGTGATAATCGGCATATTCTGATCGTGGAAGATGACGAGGATACTGCCGAGTATGTTTCTGAACTCCTGAAGGATGCTGGTTATGAAACGGTCGCTGTAGATCGCGGGGCGGCG
>CAIVEA010000941.1 GCA_903904765.1 uncultured Chloroflexota bacterium | reverse complement strand
GCAATCGCTCTGGACAAACCCTCATCCCCAACCCTTCTCCCTCAGGGCGAAGGGAGGAAGAGTCCCCTATCCCCCGTCCCCTTATCCCCATACATGGGGCAAGGGGGGAAAGAATCCTCATCCCCGACGTTTCTCCCTCAGGGCGAGGGGGGGAAGAGTCTCCAGCCCCTACCCATGTATGGGGAGGGGAAAAAGGGGAGGGGATTCATGCCAATTTTGCGCTTCTTAAAATCCCTCGCCCTGAGGGAGAGGGACAAAGGGTGAGGGTTTTGAATACCGGGCGAGAATTTCTCCACATCACCTGCGCGTGGGCTGTGCCATTCGCGCTCATCAGTTTGCCGCGCTTCGCCCCGCTGTGGGTGGGCGGCCTGCCGCTGACGGGCAATCTGGACGGGGTGCGCCTGCCGCCGGATTTCGCCGCCAATGCGCTGCGTTCGCTGCTGGCGTGGGTAGGACAGCCGGACATCTCGCCTTTCTGGTTGAGCAGCCAACCGCTACTGCCCGTCTTTTTCCTGTTGGTGTTCCTTGTGGGGGTGGGGCTGTGCCTGCGCCGCTGGCGCGACGCTGCTTTCGCGCTGCTGCCCCTCACATTACTACTGACCACCATCGCAGGCGGGGTGATCTGGCCTGCCGCGCCGCTGTACGTGCGCTATTTGACTGCGCTGCCTGCGGTGGCGCTGTTGATCGCGCTACCGCTGAATCGGGCGCTGGCGCAGACCGGATGGCCGCGCCGCGTGGCTGTTCTGCTGCTGGCGGCGCTGCTGCTGCAAGGGCTGGTATTGAGTATTGGGCAGGGGGATGAGGCGCGGGCGAATGTGCAGGCCGGCGTGTGGGAGGCGGACGGCCTCGCGCAAGAAGCCGCCGCGCTGTCGGAGGGCGTACCGCTGGTGGCGAACGTCTCCGCCGATTTCAGTGCGGTGGAGCGTGTGATTTTCGCGGATGCAGTGGCGGCCTACGGGGAGCGCCGCCCCGTGCGCGTGGTATCGCCGTGAGGGGAGAACCCTCACCCCCGTCACTTCTCCCTCAGAGGGTTTCTGGAAAGTCCCTCAAATCGGGGTCGGTTTTTCCCGCTTTCCAGAAAAGCTCTCAGGGCGAAGGGAGTCAGACAAACAGAGGCATCTTACGTCCCCTCTCCAAAGCGGTACTCCCGTGTTGGAGAGGGTGATTGGTCGGGGGATAGGGGACTCTCCCTAATCCAGCCGTTTCGCGCTGACCGCGCCGGGGTCTTTGCCCTTCAGCAGCATATCCACAGCCCGTTCTGCCACGCCCGCGCCCAGCGCCAGCCCATGCCCGTGAAAGGCTACCGCGAAGCCGATGCGCGGCTTGCCCGGCAGTGTTCCCACCTGCGGCAGCCCGTCCACGCTGAAGCCCATAATGCCCGACCAGCGGCGTTCAATCGGCGCATCAATATCCGGGAATTTGTCACGCAGATAAGCTTCGAGGATGCGCTGCACCGGATCGGTGATGCGATCATCGGTGGTGTCGTTCTCCAGCGCCTTGTTCTGCTTGCGCCCGCCGCCGATCAGCAAGCGCCCGTCAAACGTGTCGCGGTAGTACATATAGCCGTAGTCGCTGTAGCCGCAGGTGTTCACCACCGGCCCATTCTTCAGGGGGGCGGTGGCGATGCACTGCGCCCGCGTGGGGATGACCTTGCCCACGAAATACGGGTCGAGATACACCGAATAGGCGTTGGTGCAGATCATGACGTGCCGCGCTTTGAAGATGAACTGGCGCGTGTACACCCATGCCCACTGATCGTCATCCTGCCGTAGCGCGTATACTTCGTTGTTGGGGATCATTTCCGCGCCGCTTTGCTGGAAGATGGCATTCACCAGTTCCAGCGGATGTACCGTGCCATCCCCCGGCTGACGGATGGCGGCGAAATAGCCGCGTCCCAGCGGGTCGCTGCTGATGTACTCGATCTCGCGGTGGTCAGCTTCCAGCGCCCGCGCCGCCACTTCCAGATCGCGGGCTTCTTCGGCGCTTTCCGCCAGCAGCATCGAGCCGCATTTTTCCATTTTCACGCTGCCGTTGCGGGCGAATTCGCGCCAGTAGCTGTGGGAGGTCTTGGAGATGTCCCACATTTCGCGGGTGACTGCCAGCCCGTAGCGTTCAATCGAGTGGTGGTAGTAGGTGTCGAGGCCGGAGATCATGAATCCGGCGTTGCGGCTGCTCGCGCCCAAGCCGATGTCGCGCAGGTCGGTGATGACCACCTGCCGTCCGGCCTGCGCCGCGAAGTAGGCCACTGTGCAGCCCACCAGCCCCGCGCCAATCACCAGAAAATCCACTTCCCGAACGGGTTCACTGCCATTGGCCTGCCAGATTGAAACAGTCATAGTGTCACTTCCCGCTTGCGTTTATTGGCTTTTACCACATAAGTGCGTGCCATTTTGTCGTGCCATGCCTGCGAATTGGGGTCGAAGAGCGCCCACAGATAGCCGATGCCCAGCGAAAGGCCGCCGAACATATACCCGATCACCCGCACCAGCGTATCCGTGCTGTTGATGGGCGAACCATCGCTTTTGATGATTTTGATATCCAGATACAGCTTGCCCGGTGTTTGACCGTCACGTTGCGTCCAGAAGTAGTAGTGAAAGAGGAAGTTGATGGCGAATCCGATGATGAGTGCAACGGTATCGGACGTGTTCGGTGTCAGTGTTCCGATGATGATGCTGATCCCGAATAATATGATCTGATCTATGATTAAAGCGACTGCCCGTGACCCGAAGGTTGCCAGTTCATACGTGACCCCGCTTTGCGGCGTTCCATCTATCATCATGTGGTTTGATGCCCCCTGTGCTGCTCCCCTCGACTATACCACGACTCCCGCAGACGGCGCAGGCGAGTGGAATCAAACGAGGGCTGATGCAGCCCCCGTTCTCCGTCTCTCACATCATGCGATTAGCGGTAATACACGCGGACGTAATCCACCAGCATCGGCACGCCCGAAGTGGTTTTGTCGGTGGGGCTGCCCGGCCACCCGCCGCCAATGGCGACGTTCAGGATGATGAAGAAACCGTGATCGGTGGCGTTCTTCCATGTGGTCGCGTCTACTTGGTTGGCCTTGACGGTGTGAATGAGCGTGCCATCCACATACCAGCGGATTTCCTGCGGCGAGACCGTCTTGTCAAATTCCATGCGGTAGGTGTGGTAGTCCGCTTGCAGGGTGGGCGACCAGTCGCTCTGGTTGCCGCCGATGCCGTTCGGTTCGTTGCACACGCCGCCGGGGTTCGTCCCGCAGTGCAGGGTGGCGTAAGCGGTGTTCTGCCCGTTCACATTTTCGAGGATGTCAATTTCGCCCACGCCCGGCCAGTTCAGACCGTTGTCGCGGTAGGGAGCGCCCAGCGTCCAGAAGGCCGGCCAGTAGCCCTGTGCGGCCTGTCCAGTCACATTCGGCAGTTGGATGGAGGCTTCAATCGCCATCATGCCGTCCGCTGGCGCTTGAAAGTCGGTGCGCTGCGTTTCGATGCGCCCGGATGTCCATGTGCCGTTGCGGGCTTTGATTGGCTTGATGAC
The DNA here is from genome assembly GCA_903904765.1 of uncultured Chloroflexota bacterium. The sequence goes on along the minus strand of CAIVEA010000941.1, from coordinate 3,571 downwards.
GAGGTGACCGCTGCCATCGTGATATACATTAGTGGTGCTGTCGGACATGGTTTCGATCTCACCTGTCCCCCAGTTGGTGGGGCAGCCCGTGCAGCCGTACCCGTGACCTGTGTCGTATAACCAGTTGTCCTCATTCACGCCACTATGCGCCGTGCCGTCGAACTCGTCACTCCATTCCAGCATCCATTCGCTCTGTGCGAATGCATTAGTGACGCAGGCGGCGGTCAGCACGAACAGGCAGGTGAGGCGAACCACAATCGAACGGTGGAAAAATCGCATTAGAAGCCCTCTCGTCGCTCCGGTTTCAAACGATACTGTGCTTATTTTCGCACAGGATAGCGAAAAGAATAAAGCGCACCTAAAAAACCTGTTCCCGGTTGTCGAAATCAGCCTTTCACACCTACTATGTGCATATTCATTGTCATCTTGAGGTTATGATGTCCGCTGCCCCCACTACCCGCCAGCAAGTGCGCCGTGTACTGGTACTGACACTGGTACTCAATATCGTCGTTGCCGCCGCCAAGATCATCATCGGCTTGGTCAGCGGTGCGCTGTCCATCACGGCGGACGGGTTTCATTCGCTGATTGACGGCTCCTCGAACGTGGTGGCGCTGGTGGCGAACCGCTTGGCGGAACGTCCGCCGGATAACGATCATCAGTACGGACACCGCCGCTTTGAAACGATTGCCGCCCTCGCCATTGGCGGGTTTCTGCTCGTCACCGCATGGGAGATTATCAGCAGCGCCCTTGATCGGTTGGGCGGCGGCGGCGAACCGCCCACGCTCACGCCCCTGACGTTCATCGTGATGGTGGCGACGCTGCTGGTGAACATCTTTGTGACCACCTATGAAGGACGTGCAGGTCGCCGCCTGAACTCCGAACTGCTGATCGCGGACGCGGCACACACCCGCACCGATGTGTTCGTCAGCGTATCGGTGCTGGTGAGCATGGCGCTGGTGGTGATACTGCACTGGTCATGGGCAGATACGGCTGCCGCACTGGTCATCGTGCTGCTCATCCTGCGGGCGGCGTGGGGCGTGCTGGGGCAGGCGGCGAGTGTGCTGGTGGATAAAGCGCCCTACACACCCGAACAACTGACGGCATGGGTGGGCAGTGTGCCGAGCGTGGAAAAAGTGATCCGCGCCCGCAGTCGCGGCCCGCTGGATGCAGCGCATGTGGATATTGATGTGCAGGTGGCGCGGGAAATGACCGCCGACCATACGGCGGCGCTGGCCGGGGCAATCCGGCAACATCTGGCGGCGCAGGTTGACGGCCTCTCGGAAGTGGAAGTGCATTTTGTGCCTACCGAGGCTGACGACACGGATTTCGCGCTGCTCTCCCGCGCCCGCGCCGATGCGCTGGGGTTGGGGACACATGAGGTTCGTCTGCGCGACGGGCGCGAGGGGCATGTGCTGGAAATGCATGTGGAAGTGCCGCCCGATCTGACGTTGGCGGAGGCGCATCAGCGCGTGACCGAATTGGAGGGCGATCTGCGCCGTGCCGCCCCCGCGCTGGCCGAAGTCATCACGCACATCGAACCGGCGCTGCGCCCGCCTGTCGTCCCGCTGGAAGAAGAAGTGCAGACCGCCGCCAGCATCAAAGCCCGTGCCCAGAACCTGTTGAGCGAGAAGTTCCCCAACGCGGGCTGGCATCATTTCGATGTGTATGCCTCCGATGGCGGTTTCACCATGACGCTGCACGTCGAATTACCCTCGCAGATCAGCGTGGAGGCCGCGCATCATGTAGCAGAGAGCGCCGAAACGCTGCTCCGCGCCAAAATCCCCCTGCTGGAACGGGTGACGATTCACACCGAACCGCCGGAGGGATAATTTACAGCCTGCGCCGGAACGGTTACAATGCCGCCCATGCGCGTCCTTATGCTCTCCAAAGCCTGTATCGTCGGCATCTACCAGCGCAAGCTGGAGGAAATCGCACGCCTCGGCGTGGAACTGCTGACGCTCGTCCCGCCCTCATGGAAGGACGAACGCGGCGAAACCCCGCTGGAACGCGCCTACACGCAGGGCTACCGCTTAGAGACCCTGCCCATCCGCTTGAACGGCAATTTTCATCTGCACTCGTATGCCGGACTCGGCGCGGCGGTGCGCCGTTTCCGTCCGCACATCGTCCATATAGACGAAGAACCGTATAACCTCTCGGCATGGCAGGCCTACTACCACGCGCGCCGCGCCGGAGCGCGTACCCTGTTTTTCTCGTGGCAGAACATCACCCGCCGCTATCCGCCGCCGTTTGCGTGGGGCGAACGCTGGCTGTTGAACGGCGTGGATGCGGCGCTGGCGGGGACGGAGAGCGCCGCCGCCGTCTGGCGCGAGAAGGGCTGCCGCTGCCCGATTCACGTCATCCCACAGTTCGGCGTTGACCCGGATTTGTTCCAGCCCGCCCCACGTCCGTCGCGCCCGTTTACGGTGGGCTACATCGGGCGGTTGGTGGAAGAAAAGGGTGTTCATCTGCTGCTTTCGGCGCTGGCGGTGCTGGGCGGTGAATGGCAGTTGCGCGTGGTGGGCAGCGGCCCGCAGCGCGATTCTTTGCAGCAGCAGGCGGCGGCGCTGGGGATTGCCGGACGCATTACATGGGTGGACTGGGCGGCCTCGGCTGAGATGCCCGCGCAGTATGCCGCGCTGGATGCGCTGGCGCTGCCTTCGCTCACCCGTCCCAACTGGAAAGAGCAGTTCGGGCGCGTGTTGACCGAAGCGATGGCCTGCGCCGTGCCGGTGGTCGGATCGGACAGCGGCGCGATACCGGATGTGACGGGCGACGGCGGCTTGATCGTGCCGGAAGGGGATATGAGCGCCCTGACGGACGCGCTGCGCCGCCTGCGGGATGATGCTGACTTGCGGACGCGGTTGGGCGCGGCGGGGCGGGCGCGGGTGCTGGCGCAGTTCACACACGCGCAGGTCGCGGCGGCCACCGTCCGCGTGTATCGTGACATGATGGGAACGCTGTAAGCGATTCGCACTGAAAACATCCCCGTCACGTATTTCTTAATTTACATTTTGGCAACACTTAATTAACGTGAATACACAATATTGCTGCGGATAATCCCCGTAGTATGAGATAGTCTGTTCATATCGGTTGTGCTTCTTGAGGAGAAGATTGTGTTGCACAAAAAAGTTGTGTTGTGGATGGGGCTGGTTTTGGTCTTGCTGTGTTGGGGCTTAATGCCAGCGGCGGCACAGACGAATGATGTAGAGGATTGGTTGCAACAGTTCTGCGCGGATGCTGGCGCGGAACTTCCCGGTTGCCAGTATCAGACGGGGCAAACTGCCGCTGCCGTGCAGGACATCGCGCAGGAACTAACAACCATCGCGCAGACCTGTGCCGCCGAAGTGGAAGCTGGCAACCTCACCCCTGCTGATTGCGGTGCAGTGATGGCAATTTACGGCGCATGGCTGGTGGATGCGGCTTGCTACGAGGGTGAACAGGCCAACGGGACAATCCCGGTCTGCCAAGCGCGAGAGGCGATTCAAGCACGCTTCCAAGATTCGAGCCTGTATGAAAGCCTGACCTATTGCGCCGAGACAACCAATCCGCAGGAGTGTGTGAAAAGCACCCT
>CAIVEA010000940.1 GCA_903904765.1 uncultured Chloroflexota bacterium | reverse complement strand
CCGGCAACATCCTGCTCGACGAAGATGAGAACGTCTATCTCTCGGATTTCGGCATTGCCAAAGACCTTGTGAAAGAAGGCATCACCAGCCCCGATCATGTCATCGGTTCGCTGGATTACATCTCGCCCGAACAAGCCCGCAACGAACCCGTCACCCCCCGCACCGACATCTACAGTCTGGGCGTGACGCTCTACGAAATGCTCACAGGCGAACACCCCTTCAAAGGCTCATCATCCATCGAGCGCCTGTACAAGCACCTCTCCGACCCGCTGCCCATCATCGAAACCCTCGACCCAGCCGTGCGTGAAACCCTGAATGACGTGATTCAAAAAGCCACTGCCAAGGACCCGGCGCACCGCTATGTGGATGTGCTGGCGCTGGCCGCTGCCTTCCGCGAGGGCGCTCGGCTGAACGAACTGGGTCGCCCCGAAAATATCGTGGAGCAACTCACGCTCCGCGAACAGGAGATATTGAACCTCATTATTGCAGGCTACGGGAACAAACAGATCGCCGACAAACTCTTCGTCACGATGGCGACTGTGAAATGGCACATCAAGCAGTTGTACAACAAACTTGGCGTTCGCAGCCGGGTGCAGGCCATCATCCGGGCGCGAGAACTCGATCTGGTACTCACGGACGCGGCGCAGGATGGCGAAGCCTACACCAGCACCCCCACCCTGACCACCAGCGCACAGGCCGAACTAGAAAACCCCTACAAAGGGTTACGCGCCTTCCAATCCTCGGATGCCCGCGATTTCTACGGGCGCAGCGACATGGTGGACAAACTCATCCGCCGCATGAGCGACCATGAGCGTTTCGAGCGTTTTCTGGCGATCATCGGCCCCAGCGGCAGCGGCAAATCCAGCCTCGTCAAAGCCGGACTCATCCCCGCCATCTGGCAGGGCAAACTCCCCGGCTCTGAACGTTGGTTCGTGGTCGAGATGATGCCCGGCGCGCACCCGTTAGACGAACTCGAAATCGCCCTCACGCGCATCGCCGTCGCCCAGTCCGGCAACCTGAACGAGCATCTATCGCGTGATGAACGCGGACTCGTGCGCGTCGCACAACTCATCCTGCCTGCCGATGACAGCGAACTGTTGCTGGTCATTGACCAGTTCGAGGAATTGTTCACGCTGGTGACAGACGAAGCAGCCCGCCGCCATTTCCTCAACCTGCTCCTCACGGCTGTGACCGATGCCCGCAGCCGGATTCGCATCATCGTCACCCACCGCGCTGACTACTATGACCGCCCCCTGCACTACCCTGAGTTTGGCGAAATGCTCCGCGCTCGCATCGAAACGGTGCTGCCGCTGGGCGCAAAAGGGCTGGAACGCGCCGTAACCGGCCCCGCCGAGCGTGTGCATGTCACCTTTGAGCCGGGATTGGTGGCGCAGATCGTCTCCGAAGTGAACTATCAAGCCGGTGCGCTCCCCCTGCTGCAATACGCCCTGACCGAATTGTTCGAGCGTCGTCAAGGGCGCGTCATCACCCATGCCGCGTATCAGGCCATCGGCGGCGCGGGCGGGGCGCTGGCAAACCGTGCCGACGAACTCTACCAGAGTTTGGACGATGCCGGACGCGAACAGACACGCCAGATGTTCCTGCGCCTCGTCACACCCGGCGACGGCGCGGAAGACACCCGCCGCCGTGTGCCGCGCTCAGAACTCCTATCCATCGTTGCGCCTACCACTGATGCTGCTCCGGCGAACACCGCTGACCTGCTGGACGAGATCATTGACATGTACGCCGAGTTCCGTTTGCTGGCGCTGGACAACGACCCCGGCACACGCACGCCCACCGTCGAGGTGGCGCACGAAGCCCTGCTGCGCGAATGGGAACGCCTGCGCGAATGGCTGAACGAGAGCCGCAACGACATCCGATTGCAGCGCCAGCTCATCCAGACGGCGAAGGAATGGGAGAGCGCCGGACGCGACGAGAGTTATCTCCTGCACGGCATCCGCTTGGAGCAGTTTGAACAGTGGGCCAAAGATACCCGTCTGGCGATGGCTCCCCTCGAAAACCAGTATCTCAAAGCCAGCATCCAGCAGCGGCGCGACCAGCAAGCCGCCGAACAAACACGCCAGCTACACGAGGCGGCGCTAGAATCACGTTCTCGCAACATGCTGCGCTTGCTGGTGGTGGTGCTGG
>CAIVEA010000939.1 GCA_903904765.1 uncultured Chloroflexota bacterium | reverse complement strand
GGAGCCGATTACATAGAGCAATCCGATTTCTGAATATCGTGGTTGACAGGATTGAAGAGGTGCAATATGATGAGGTCTAATAAACGGATGTCTTTAGGGTTGCTATCATGGATGCACAAACCATTGAATTCAGGGTCAATATCCCAGGTATCGAAGACTTTGCTGGACACTATCCTCAATACGGTACGCTTGCTCGCAATGATTTCCACTTTCTCTTTGAGTTATTGATGTCACCAGATGCGTATATCAGAGCCAGAGTTGCGACGCTTGACCTTGCTCTGCCCGCAGTCGCAGGGATAGCGGAGATCTGTTATCAGGCAGTTCAGGAACACCCAGGAACAGAATGGAATGGGCTGCTAAAGCAGTTTGTCGGTGCAGTGATTTGCAGTCTGATGATGGCAAACGGATTTGAAAAAACAGGCACTAAAAGAGCCATTCCACATCACGGTTTTACGAAAGGCGAGTTCTACAGACTGGTGGAATAAGAAAGGCTCACCCTCAGTATAGCCGAGTGAGCCTTTGTGCTAACGACTTCGCGTTAATTGAATGGCAAAGCGGTAATCGCCTACACCCATACTGGCGTAGGGTTCGCCACCCCAGTACCACACCAGCGTCAGGTCAACTGCCTGTTCAGGCAGCAGGTCGAAAGGAGTTAAGCCCTCAGCGGGGTTGCGGGGTCCGGGCGGCTCAGGCGCATAACCCAGTGCCAGCCAGATGTCATCCTGCGTGAAGTGCAGGGTTTCCGTCCGCCCGTTGTAGATTCGCAGATGGGTCGTGATTTGTCCTTCCACATAATTCACGCTGACCAGTCGCACGTCCACCCCGTCGTAGCGCAGGTCGAGCGGTTCAGTGGCAAATGAAAGCGTGAACGACACACCGTTTCCTGCCGTATCAGTGATGACCCAATGTCCCCCTTGCAGCGTATCTGGCACGATGTAACCCACCGAAGCCGACAGCGCGGAAAGCGCCGGGATTTCCAGCGCCAGCGCATCATAATCGGTGTAGCTCAGGGCAGCATTGCTCGGTGTATAAATCTGCCCTGCGGCATCGACAAATTCCACCCGCCAGATCGTCGTATCCAGTACCTCCGTACCCGCAATCACTTCATAATTTAGCAGCAGATACTGACTGTCGGCGGGCAAATCGGGCTGATCGGACAACAGGCGTGCGTCCTGCAAGGTAATGGCAACATCTCCTAATGGAAGTTGCTCCCCGACGCTGCCTTCCTGAAGGGTGATGTCCATGCCAATGATCTGTCCATCACGGGAGAGTTCCTGCTCCGGTGGATAGGTTGCCGTGACCAGTGTGCGCGTCGCGGTTGGCAAGCCATCTTCATCGGTTTCGCCAATCAGCAGCAGCACCAACCCCGGACTGACCTGCCGGAAAATACTGGTTTCGCTGCGCCGCACTTCACGGCGGTCATCGAACTCAAAACGCAGTACCGCGCCCGTGTTCATCGTCAGCAAAAAGGATGTGCCTGCGCCAATGTCGTCGAAGTACGATTCATTCTCTTCCGACCAGGGGATACCAATTACCGGACGCACGGACATGCCATTGACGAAGGAAGCCGTATCGGGATTGAGGTCGAAACGCCATTCGGAAGCCTGCACGCGGCGGCGCTGCACCACCCAGACACGCGGCGCATCTCCATCGGGTAAGATAACCTGTAAATTGACCGGATACGCTACTTCGCGCCCGCTGTCGCCGCCCTGAATGACATCATCCTGCGCTTCCAATGCTAAGGGTGTGGGTGTCGGGCTGACCAGCGGTGTCGGTGTGGGACTAACTTCCGGCGTTGTTTCAATCGTGTCCGACGAGCGCCCACCGAGCAACCGCGTGAACATCAAGCCGAAGAACAGCAGCGCTGTCAATCCAACTGCCAGCATGACCTTTGGGGAAGGTTTGCCAGAGGCGGGTTTGACCTCATCCTCCGGCGCATCCAGCACCACATTCTGCTGCGCCGCTTTCTGCACTCTGCCGGGTGTCCGCGCCCAGCGCGACCCGATGGGAACGAGTGCGGCTTCGTCATAGCGTTTGAGCAGTTCAGCCGCCACCTGTCGTTCGAGTGCATCCGACCCGACTGCGCCTGCGGTGCGGACTTCACGCTCATAAGCGGCTTTATAGGCACGCTGGCGATCTGTTGGCACGAGTTCCCACAGGGCGTGAAGCTCACTCAGCGACAATCCCCGCAGTTCTTCAATAGAATGGTAGCCTAGCGTTTCCATCAGGAACTGCCTCCAATCACACTGCCGCTGCCGCCGAGCACTGCCTGTTTCCGCATGGCTTCGGTGTAGGCAGCATCGCCATCATCAGCTGATGCTTCGACGGTCACATCCACCTGTGGTTCAACGGTGATGTTGGGTTCCACATCAATCTGTGGTTGAACAATCGGCGGAACAGCCGTCTGGGGCACTGCCATCATGCCAAAGGCGGTGATTTCATTGGGCAGCATTTGGGCGCTGTGTTCCAGCCGGTTAACCTCTTCACGGGCTGTATCATAAGACATATTCCCCTCAGCCCGTACCTGCTCGACCAGTGCGGGTCGGGTCTGGTCGGTCAGACGACCATCGGGTGACGACTTGACCTCGCGCACGACCTGTTCCGCCTGTGTACCGGAAATCCCCAGGCGCAGTGCCTGATCTGCGAACAG
>CAIVEA010000938.1 GCA_903904765.1 uncultured Chloroflexota bacterium | reverse complement strand
CACCAGCGTGGATTTGCCATGATCTACATGTCCGGCAGTGCCAATAACACGCATGAGTTAGCCTGTACTGGTCGTGCCGTTCGTCGTCCCGCTGATGATCGAACTACCGCTACTCGTGCTGGGGGCGGTGCTGGATGGCACAGATTTCACCACAGGCAACTTGTTTCCGGTATCGTATTCCAGCAGCAGGGCCTGATAGCGTTCGCGGTACATCTGCACGCGGGCGCGTTCCAGATTCCAGATGCGATTCAGACTGTCCACAATCGGCGGGAACATGTTTTCCAGTTCGGTCATTTTCTGAACGAAACGGTCAAACTCCTTGTCATGACTGCGCCAGACTTCATCATTCGAGATCGTGAACTGCTTCCAGCGTTTTTGATCGTCCGAAGTCCAGTCGTTCCATTCTTGACGGAAGCGTTCTTCGCTCAACCGCTGCATTTCCGCCACTTCATTGATGCGCCGTTCCAGACGATCACCGATGCGCTCAAAATCGTCCACGATTTTCTTCATGCTGCGATACGCTTCTGACCACGTTTCAAAGCGTTCAATATTGCGCTGCATCACATTGTCCTGCTCACCAAACCGCTTAATCAGATCTGCGATTTGCTGGTCGCGCTGTTGCAGCAGGAGCGTTTGCTGGTCAATGAACTGCTGAATCTGGTCACGCCGTTCTCTGTCGCCATTCTGGACATCCTGCACACGGCGTTCGGTACGCAGCGCAAGGTCTTCGAGGAGCGCCAGCTTAGGGCGCACACTGTCAATCTGCTTCTGAATTTCCGGCAATTCGGACTGCACCTCCGAAAGGCGGCGTGCATCCTGTCGGCGCTGTTCTTCGAGGAACGAAATGCGGCGATCCGGTTCTTCCAGCCGCTTAATCAAGTCATCGGCGCGTTGTTGCAGCGTCGAAACCGAGTCCGCCAGCCGTTCGCGCTCGATCTGAAGTGCTGGCAAATCGCTCGTCTGCCGTTCCAGCTTATCCAATCGCTCGGTTACTTCGCGCACCGGGCGCATCACATTCTCGCGCCCCAGTTCGGCGCGGCGATCTGCCTCGCGCTCCGCCGTCAGCCGTTTGGCCTCCACGCCTTCGATCAGTTGCTGCATCTCTTTCCGCATCTGGTCAATCATCTCAGCCTCGCGCCCTGTCGGCGTGAGCTGGGTACGAATCACCGTCTGGTCGGACTCGATACTGTTCAACCGTTTTGAGAGGACAGAAATCGTATCTTGCTGCTGTGCCAAACGCTCTTCAAGAGTAGCAATTATCGTTTTATCACGCCGCCGTTCTTCGTCCAACCATTCGATCATGCGTGCGGCTTGGTTAATATCCATAGCTTATGATTATCCTCTGGGACGATGACCGTCCACCAGCGAATTGCGTACCGCATGAATTATAGCATACCGCATTCACCTTCCCGAAAATTTGGACTGAAACCCATCCGGTTGTTAAGATGGTCGGATAGGTTTATCGTTCCACCAGCGAGAAGTTATCATGACAAGTGATTCAGGCCGGTTTGTAGCAGAAGTCAGCTTTTACGTGCGCTACGCCGAAACCGATGCGATGGGCATCGTGCATCACGCCAGCTATATCGTTTACTTTGAGGAAGGCCGCAGCAACTACGCCCGGATGCGCGGCAGCGATTATGCTAAATTCGAGCAAAGCGGGCATTACCTCGCGGTGGCAGAAGTGGGAGCGCGCTACATCAAATCGGCGGTCTACGGGCAGCGCGTCACTGTGCGCTGCTGGATTGACGAAATGAAAAGCCGGGGACTCACGTTCGCCTACGAAATCGTCGCTACAGATAGCAGTGATCTGCTTGTCACGGGCTTCAGCAAGCATATCTGCATCACCCATAGTGGGCAGGTCGCCCGCCTGCCGGATGAGTGGCGTGCATGGGGGGAATGACCGAATTGTAAACAATCCATTCTATTGTTATACTCACACCATTAAACAAGCATTAAATTACAATTTGGGAGACACAAATGACCACTTATGCTGAACGCCCTTGGGCGAACAAATACGATCAAGGCGTCCCTGCGACCATTGATTATCCCGATGTCAGCATCCCGCACTTCCTACAGGAAGCCGCCCGTAAGAACCCGCAAAGCACCGCCCTGATTAGTAGCGCCCATGTTCCCGTTTTGGGGCGCATCTCCTCTGCCCTCACCTATGCCGAACTCAACAGCCAATCGGACGCGCTAGCTATCGGCTTGATCGGCATGGGTCTCAAAAAGGGTGATCGCGTTGCCATCATCATGCCCAATATCGCGGCCTTCGTCATCAGCTACTACGCCATCCTCAAGGCGGGCGGCGTGGTCGCAGCCACCAACCCCACCTACCCGCCCGACAAAATGCAATTCCAGATTAACGACTGTGATGCCAGTATCGTGATCTGTATGAGCATGTTCTACAACATGCTGAAACAGATTCAGCCGCAGACCAAAGTCAAAACCATCATCGTCGCCAACGTCAAAGAATACCTGCCGGGTGTCGCCAAATTTCTATTCACGCTCGCCAAAGAGAAAAAAGGCGGTCACCGCGTCGAACTCAAAGCCGGGGATGTCTGGTTTCAGGATGTCCTCGCCAAGAACGCCGGACAAAAGCCGAACGTCGCCATTAATCCGTCCAAAGACCTCGCGCTGTTCCAGTACACGGGCGGCACAACGGGCATTTCCAAAGCGGCCATGTCCACTCACCGCGCCCTGATCGCCAACACCCTTCAGATGCGCTACTGGCTCGCCCCCGTAAGCAACCTCGGCAGTGACGAAGTGTTCCTCGGCGCAATCCCCATGTTCCATGCGTTCGGCATGGTGGCAGTGCTCAACCTCGCTATCGGTCTGGGTGCGAAGATTGCCCTCGTCCCGAACGCCCGTGATTTCGAGGATTTGCTGGATTGCATCCGCATCTTCCAGCCCACCCTGTTTATGGCAGTTCCGGCGCTCTATAACGCCATCAACAATCACCCGCTGATTAAGTCCGGTGAGGTCAGCTTGCGTTCCATTCGCGCCTGCGTCAGCGGGTCAGCGCCCCTCCCGCCCGCCACCAAAGAAGAGTTTGAGCGCCTGAGTGGTGCGTCCCTGCGTGAAGGCTTCGGTATGAGCGAGGCACCCACCGCCAGCCATTGCAACCCCCTCAAAGGCGAAAATCGTACCGGCTCGATTGGCCTGCCGCTACCCGATGTGGATTGCAAAATCGTCAGTTTGGACGACGGCGTGACCGAAATTCCGGTGGGCGAAATCGGCGAAATCATCTTCACTGCCCCGAACCTGATGGTCGGCTATCATGGGATGCCCACCGAAACCTCCAATGTCCTGCGTGAACTGGATGGCAAGTTGTGGCTGTACACCGGCGACATCGCCCGTATGGACGAGGACGGCTACTT
>CAIVEA010000937.1 GCA_903904765.1 uncultured Chloroflexota bacterium | reverse complement strand
GACAACTGCAAGATGCCCATCATGGTGCGGAAGGCCAGCGAACCGGGAACCATTGTCACGGCGGCGCTGACGGTGAAGATGGGCGTGGGCGCTTGCCAGATGCGGGCGAACCACAACCCCAGAAAGCCAATCACCGTTGAGCCGATGAGTGTGGCGACTTCCAGATCAATCCCCACCGTGTTCATGAGCAGCGTGCGCGTGCCATGCCCGATCGCGCCGCCCAGCGCGCAACCCAGCAGCGTGCGCTTGGGAACGTTGAACAGCACCGCGAAGCCCACTGCTGCCAGCGCCGACCACAGCGCATCCTGCGCCACCAGTCCGATCAAATCGAGGATGTTCATAGGTGCGGCACTCCCATCAGTTGAATCGCCAGCGCCAGCCCTAACGCAATCCCCAGCGAGATCAACATGCCCATGATGCCGCGTGTGATGCCCGTCACCAGATGCCCTTTGATGAGGTCTTCGGCGGAATTAATCAACTGCACCCCCGGAACGAGCAGCAGTACCGAGGAAGCCAGCGCAATCTCCGGCTTGGGGCTGAGGTTCAGTACGGTGGCGAGGCTGGCGATGATGCCCGCGATGAAGGCCGTAATCACCACCACCATCAGACCGTTGAAATAGCGGCGCGTGAGAATCTGGCGGACGCGCATGGCGGTGGCGGCGGCGGCGAAGGTGATGACGAACACCGGCCAGTCGCCGCCGAACAAGCGGCTGAATGACCCGCAGGCCAGCCCGACCATCAACACCACCTGCCACTGACTGTACTGGCGCGGTAGCTTATCCAGCTCTTTGAACCGCTGCCGCACATCGAAGCGATCCATCTTGTCTTCGATCACGCTGCGGCTGATGTCGTTCACTTCGTCAATGATCCGCATGTTCACGCCGATGGAAATCACGCGGCGAATCTTGGTGCGGAACTCCTCGCCGCTGTTGGTGGTGATGGCGATCACGTTGGGCGACACCAGCACGTCAATCCAGTCCGCGCCCAGCGCCGTTCCCAACCGATGCACACTCTCCTCGACCCGTGCCGACTCTGCGCCGTGTTGGAGCAGGAGTTGTCCTGCCCACAGCGCAAGGTCAATTACGTCCCGCAGTGCCTCGCGGTCTAACGGCGGCTTCTGATAGCGATTTCGCGTATCCTGCTCGCGCATATCCGTTCCTCAGGAAAGGTGAAATGATTATTGGTCGAACGGAAACAAGACTAGGTGGAAAGAAAGGAGGATTTTAGCCGTGCCGCATACATTGTATAGGATACAGGAGATAACGCAAAATAGCCGTGAGGGATGACATTGTGAAAGCGCGACGTTTTTCATCTTTTTTCCTGCCGCTTACCGCCGTCTTGCTGGGCAGCGCGGCAGGATTGGTGCTGGCTTCGTTCGTGATTACGCGCCGCTGGGGGCGGCAGCGGCTGTGGTTCCTGCGCGGAGCGTGAACACCGTAATTTCCGGGCGGCAGTTGAAGCGCACTGCCGGCTTGATCGTGCCGAGGCCGCGATTGGTGTACTGAATCATCCCGTTCACGCGGTATTCGCCTATCGGGTATTTCTTGCCGAGGCGCGGCAGCACCAGCGGGCGGTTGAGCAGCGGCACGATCACCTGCCCGCCATGACTGTGACCGGATAGTTGCAAATCGAAGCGGCCTGTGGCGGCGCTGATGTCGGCATAATCCGGCTCATGCGCCAGCAGCACCGCCGCGCCATCGTCCGGCAAAGCCACCAGTACCCTATCCATGCGGTCTAAGTGTTCCCAGTGGTCATCCACGCCGCACAGGTGCAGCAGCGCATCTCCGCGCTGCAAACTGTATACCGCGTTGCTCAGGTCACGGATGCCCACCTCACTCAAGATCGAGCGCACACCTTCTGGGTCTGCCCAGTGATCGTGGTTGCCCAGAACGGCGGCACGCTCCGGCGCTTGTATCGCCCCCAGTCCTTCGCGCAATGTTTGAGCATGTGGGGCGCTGATTTTGCCCTGCGTGATGAAATCGCCCGTGATGACGACAGCATCGGCTTGCTGCTGGTTGACCAGCGCGGCGATGTGCATCAGGCGTTGGGTGTTCATGCCTGTGCCGACATGCAAATCGCTGATCTGCACGATTCGGAAGCTGTCGAAAGCGGGGTGCAGGCGCGGCAACTGGTAGGTGCGGCGCACGATTTCGACCCACTCCGGTTCGATGTCGTGAGCATAGCCGAAGCCAGCAACGGCGCTGAGTGCCGTCCCCAGCGCGGAGACAAGGCTGACTTTCAGAAATTGTCTACGGTTCAGGGTTCAGTCCTCCTCCTGATATACCGATATTGCATTCTACACCCATGTCACACGCATTCCGCATTACGGTTGCCATACGCCTCCCAAGCGATTCATCCGCGCAGCCTGCACCCGCCAGCATCTACTGTGGAATAAAATGAAGTGAAAAGGGCTACTCACCGCATTTTATGCGGCCTTTCGGGACTTACACCTTATTTTTTCTAGACTGGATGTAACGATGAGCGACGACACGACCACACACGGACTGGATGACCTCGATCTGGCGATTTTGCGCGTCCTGCAAGCGGACGCGGACACCAGCATCGCGGAATTGGCGCGGGGTTTGAACCTATCGCCGCCCGCCACGCATCAGCGGGTGCGCCGCCTGAAGCAGCGCGGCTACATTCGGCAGACGGTGGCGCTGCTCGATCACACCTTGCTGGGGCATGACCTGATGTGCTTCGTTCACATCAACATGCTGGCACACCATCGGGATCGGCTGGACGTGTTCAGCACGGCGGTGCGCGATTTGCCGGAGGTGCTGGAATGCCACCATGTCACCGGAGAGCATGATTTTCTGCTCAAGGTAATTTCGCCCAACCGCAAGGCGCTGGAACGGTTGCTGGTGGAGAAACTCTCGGTCATTCCCG
>CAIVEA010000936.1 GCA_903904765.1 uncultured Chloroflexota bacterium | reverse complement strand
GCCTGAAAACCGCCATCGTCACCAACGCCTTCCAGCCGATGTGGATACGCGATGTGGAGATCGAGGAACACGGCCTGCTGGAGTTCTTCCCCGAATGCCGCGTGTCGGCAGCGGACGCGGGTTATCTGAAACCGCACCCCGCCATCTTTCAGGTGGCGCTCGACCAACTGGGCGTGAAACCGGACGAAGCGATATTCGTGGGGGATAATCCGGTGGCGGATATTTCCGGCGCACAGGGAATCGGCATGAAGGCCGTCCTGCGGATTACGCATTCGGTTCTGCTGGCTGAACTGATTGTGCCGGATGCTGCGATTCACTCGCTGACCGAATTGCCGGATGTCCTTGACCGGTTGCATCCGGGCTGGCGCGACTGATGCTGCTGCCTTATGCAGACCGCAACCTGATTTTGACGGGCTACACAGGGCCGATGCCGCTGTCCATCGGGCAGGCGGTGGCGGAAAAGCTGCGCTTGCGCTATGTGAACGCCGACGCGCAGATTGAAGCGCGGGGCGGCATGGATGTGGAAGCCATGCGTACTCGTCTGGGCGATACGCGCCTGAAAATGATCGAAACCGAAGTGATGCAGGAAGTGATGCTGTATCGCGGCGCGGTGATTAAGGTCAGCGGGCAAACGCTCTTACGCGGCGAATACATCAAGCGGTTGCAACAAACCGGCTATGTGATCTGCCTCGTGGTGACGCTGGATGCTGCGCTGCGGAAACTGCATTTGAGCATGGGCGGGCAGTACCACAACCCCTCGGATCGGTCACTCGCCGTCGGGCGTTTGAAGCGCGAATGGGCGATCCGCAAGCAAGAGGGCGTGCTGGAACTGGATGTGACCGACCAGAGCGACTCGGACGTGGCCGACTCGGTGCGTAAGCTGTGGGAACGGGTGGCGATGCGCGGCTAAGTCTTATAGCGGTCCGGCATCGGCTGTTCTTCGGTCTTATACACCTGAAAACCACGCTTGAGGTAGTTCACCAGCGCATGCGGGCCGTCCATGTTGCAGGTATGTACCCACACCCGCCCCGCACCTTCGTCCCACGCCCGCTGTAGGCCGTAGCTCAGCAGGTGCTTGCCGAAGCCGAACCCCTGATAGCCGGGGCGCAGGCCGAAGAAAGCCACTTCGGTATCCGTCCCCTGTTTCTCCAGTTCCACATACCCCGCCGGAACGCCTTCCATCCACAGCACATGCACCGCTACTTCAGGCCGGATGAGGATGTCGCGCACCTCATCCTCACTAATCACCAGCCGATCCCGCCAGCGCAAATCGTAGCCCACGCCGGTGTATAGGAAGCGGTAGAAGGCTACATCCGGGCGCTGCATCGGCACGATCTGGATGCGCGAGTCATCCACAAACGACGGGCTGAACTGGTCGCGCCCGGTCATCTCCAGATAGGTAATGATGAGCGTATCGGGGACGGGAATTAGTGCCATACAGCGGTACTCCTGAACCATCTATAGCGGCAGCAAGTATACCGTATAAGCACAGGTTAACCGGACGAACATGTTATAATAACCTCAAGAGAGTAGGCTTTTCGTGCCTTTGCAGCACTTTCAATCTAATCAGGTAAAGGTTTGACGGATTATGGACTTCGCACTCAACAGTGAACAGTTAGCAGCACGCAAGATGGTGCGCGATTTCGCGCAAAAAGAAGTGATTCCCGTCATCAGCGAATGGGATCGCAAGCAGGAGATGAACCCCGCCTTTCTGCCGCGCATGGCGGAACTGGGCATTCTGGGGATTAACATTCCGGTGCGCTACGGCGGGCAGGGC
>CAIVEA010000935.1 GCA_903904765.1 uncultured Chloroflexota bacterium | reverse complement strand
GCGTCGTGCAACCCGGCACACAGGTGCGCGTGGCACTAGGCGGGGCGGATGGCCTGCAAGCCGCAGCGCCGCCGTCTGAACCCGAACCGTTCGACGCGCAAACCATCGGACGTGCGCCCCTGCCCCTGCTGGATCGTCCGGTAGTCGTGCCGCCGCCCGTCACCGCGATTGTGCCGTCGCCAGCCGCGCCACCCACCGCGCAACCTATTGCCTGCGTGCCACGCACAGACTGGCAAGCCACCTACGTCATTCAAAGCGGCGATACCCTGTTCCGCATCGCCAGCCGCTTTAACATGAGTAGCGACGAACTCCAGCGCGGCAACTGCCTGCCGGACGCAAATCTGATTCAGGCCGGACAGAAGCTGCGCGTACCGTTCGCACTGCCCACGTCCACGCCCGCTGTGATACCGCCCACTCTGACCGCCACCGCAACAGCCACCACCCCGCCGCCAACGGTCACGCCAGCTGTGTTAAACCCGAACCTGCGTGCCGACGCGACAACCATCACGTTAGGCGACTGCACCACAGTGCGCTGGGATGCCGTCAGCGGGGCGCAAACACTGTTTGAAGGCCAACCGACCGCCGCCACCAGCACGCAAGTCTGCCCTACCGCAGACCGTTCCTACACGCTGCTACTGATTACACCTGATGGCAAACAAACGCCGTATGCCGTCCGCATTCTGGTGGTGCTGCCGCCCGACCCCGCCGCCACCGATACGCCGCAACCCGCCGTAATCGGCTGAGTACGTAGTGCAAGCGCCCGCTTTCCGCATAGTCCGGGGGGCGGGCGCGTGGTATGCTTGACAGCCGGATTGCACGTCTATTGCACGTCTAATGAGGTTCACACATCCATGCGACGCATGATTGTTTTGATTCTAATCGCTTTGCTGGCGACATCCTGCTCGGTACTCAATCCACCCACGCCGACACCGACCGCCACTGCGACGCTCACACCTTCCTCCACGCCAACTGCGACGGCGACGCTCACGCCTACACCAGAGCCACCGACGACGACACCAACCGCCAGCCCAACGGCTACCGACACGCCCACCGCCACAGCCACGCCGACCATCACGCCCACTGCCAGCATCACGCCCGAAGCCACCAACAGCTTCGTGTTCGACAACTGGAAGATGGCTGATGTGTCACCGGACATTCTCGAATCTCTATCCGTGCCCATGCTGGCTTTCATCAACCAGAATGACCGTGACGGGGTGGGGGATCGCCGCACGCCGCAGCCCGCCACTGGATTGCAAACGCTGTACTATGTCCCGCCCACCAATTCAGCAGGGCGTATCGCCATCCTGCAAACGCAGTCCTCCACTGGCGACCAGATTTACATCTCACGGAATGGTCGTTCCATCGCCTACTTCATCGAGGATTCGGCAGGCGTGGGGACAGGGCTGTACGTCCTCGATCTGCAAAGCCGCATCAGCGCCCGCATCCTGCCCATACTCTCGCTGGTGCAGCGCGGCATGTTCAGCGAACCGAACTGGTCAGCCGACGGCTCGACGCTGGCTATCGCGCTGGCGACGGGCTACGACATGGACATTTTCACCATTGGGCGGGATGGCTCCAACCTGAAAAATGTGACCAACAGCGGGTCGTATGACTTCGCGCCGGTCTGGTCGCCGGATGGTCGCTATCTCGCGTTCCTGTCTGACCGTGACCGCTGCCCGACGTGGATTCCCGGCGAAACAACCTTCTGCGATGCGCTCACCACCCCGCCACCGACAGGCGGTCAGGTGTATGTACTGGAAGTGGCGACAGGCAATGTGCAGCGCCTTTCGGATGCCTTTGTCACTGAACGCCCGCGCTGGATCAACGCCCGCAATCTGGTGTTCGCTAGCGGCGACCCGATCTTCGGGGACACCGAACGCCGCCTGTTCATCGCGGATACCGCCACCCTGCAAGCCAAAGAAGTCCGGCTGCAAGAAGGTAGCGAAAACCCGATTCGCCTGTCAGATGCATGGGCACCGGATGGCAGCGCGGTGGTCTACCAGAGCGTAGGGACGGACTCGGCGGAAATCATGGCGCTGTATACTGATGGTCGTTTAATCGGGCGCGTCACTGATTTGACTTTCGCCCGTTTCGGCCTAAGCGCATCGTGGTCTACCGACTCGTCGCGCATCGCCATCGGCGGCGTGAACGGTCAGTGTCCCTATGGCATCCGCATCTTCAGCGGCACCACACTCGAATCCATCACCAATGGCATCGCGCCACCCAGCATGTGCAATCCCAGCTATTCGCCAGATGGTCAATGGTTGACCTTCACGGGCGTGAACCCTAGCAAAGATGGGCGCGTGGATGTGTATGTGGCGCAGATCAACGGATTCGGCAGCGTCAACCTGACGGGTTCGCTCAAAGGCTCGATTGAACTACTCGGCTGGGTGGGGGGATAAGCCAGAATCCGCTGGATGCGGTATAGTTGCCTGCGATAAGACGCACACCTTGCAGATGGAGAGGATGCACAATGTCTCAATTGAAAGATCGTATCGCAGTTGTGACCGGGGGCAGCCGGGGTATCGGGCGCGGGATTGCGCTGGAACTGGCGAAACGCGGCGCGACAGTGGTGGTGAATTACCAGAGCAACGCCGCCGCCGCCGAAGAAGTGGTCGAACAGATCAAGGTCAACGGCGGGACAGCGATGGCGGTGCAGGCTGATGTGAGTACCGATGAGGGTGCAAACGCGCTCATCAAAGCCGCCACCGATGCCTATGGCAAACTGGATATTCTGGTGAACAACGCCGGAACAACCCGCGACAACCTCATCATGATGATGAAACCAGAGGACTTTGATACGGTCATCCAGACCAACCTCCGCAGCACATGGCTATGCTCAAAGGCTGCGGTGAAGGTTATGATGCGTAAACGCTATGGACGCATCGTGAACATCACCAGCATCAGCGGTATCGCAGGCAACGCAGGACAGACCAATTACAGCGCCAGCAAAGCAGGCATCATCGGCCTGACGAAATCGCTGGCGCGAGAAGTGGCCTCGCGCAGCATCACCGTGAACGCGGTTGCGCCCGGCTTCGTCCTCACCGATTTGACCAAAGACCTGCCCCCGGAAATCACCGCCCAACTCAACCAGAATATTCCGCTGGGGCGCTGGGGCAGCGTGGAAGATGTGGCGCTGTCCACCGCGTTCCTCGCCTCCGACGAAGCCGCATACATCACCGGGCATGTGCTGGTGGTGGACGGCGGCATGGCGATGTAAGGGACGGCAAATATGGCGACCATCTTCAGCAAGATCATCAAGCGCGAAATTCCGTCCGAAATCGTGTATCAGGACGATCTGGTGACGGCCTTCAAGGACATCAATCCGGCAGCGCCCGTGCATATCCTGATCGTGCCGAACGTCGAGATTCCCACCGTCAACGATGTGCAACCGGAACACGAGGCCGTACTAGGGCGGCTGTTCATCGTGGCGAAAAAAGTGGCGCAAGACATGGGCATCGCAGAAGGCGGCTACCGTCTGATCGTCAACTGTGGGCATGACGGGGGGCAGGAAGTCTATCACCTGCACATGCACCTCGTCGGGGGTCGTCGTCTGTGCGGGCGCGCCTACAACCCACGCTTCTTGTGGATGTGGCCGAATGCGCGCATCAGCGTCATGGGCGGCGAACAGGCCTCCAAT
>CAIVEA010000934.1 GCA_903904765.1 uncultured Chloroflexota bacterium | reverse complement strand
CATCATCGGCCTCCCCATGCGCGGCAAACATTCGCAGATGGAAATGCTTGACCTGCGCGACCTGACGCAGACTGTCGAACTGCTCATCTATACCCTTCATCACCCCTTGCCAGTTTTGAAACGAGGTTCAATCTGATGCGCGAATTCATCCAGACTTTTTCGCACCTGCTGGACACCCACACGTTCCATACCGACGAGCAATTATGGCCGATGCTGCGTCGTCTGCTACGCGCCCATGCGCCCTCCGGCGGGGCGTGGCTGCCCGGCGCGATTGTGGACGACATTCAGGCCATCTGCGCCGAACTGGGGTTGGAAGACCATTTCATCCGGCAAATCGGCGCGACGGGCAACGCGGGCATGGCCTTCGGCGCGGTCAAACCTGCCGCTGATGTAATTGTGCTGGCGCACATGGATCGCCCCACCTACCGCGTTCGTTCGCTGGCAGACGGCCTGCTGTACCCGATGTGCGCCACCCGCTTCCCCACGACGGAATACCGCGTGGGCGCGAAGGCGTTGCGCTTCACAGATGGGCAGATGCAGGTCAGCGCACGCGGCACGCTGGAAACGCTGGACGGCGGCAAATCGGTGTATTTGCGCGTGAACGAGGGCAAACTGGCATGGTACGACACCGTGACGATGGATGTAGAACCCACCTTCGAGAACGGCGTGGTACAGGGAACAGGATTGGATAACTGCCTCGGCGTGGTGACGGCATTGGGGCTGGCGGTCACGCTCAAGATGATCGAACCTGACCTGCTCACCGCCAACCGTCGCTGCCTGCTGGTTTTCACCGATCAGGAAGAAGGCGTGCCGGATGCCTATTTCGGGCATGGCGCGGCGCGGCTGACTTTCGCCGTCCCGCCGCCCACGCTGGGCTGCATCGTGGTGGATGCCGAAACGGTGAACGATGTGCTGGTGATGGGACAGGGCGCGGCGCATGGCACAGTTTCGGCGTGGAGCCGGGGCGCAGTCGTGCCGCCCAACCTGACCGCCCTCGCGGTAGACCTGAGCTACGCAGTGAACGTCCTACGCCCGAATACCGTGCAGATGAACACGGGCTACCTCTCGCGCAGCGACGACATGCCTTTAGGCCGCTGGTCGCAAATCCTCGGCATGATGGGCGCACCGATGGTCGAGCCACACACGGGCGAAGAAGCCGCGCATCTGGTGGATGTGGGGCGGGCGGTAGACTGGCTTTCGATCTTCAGTGCCACACTATTAGGCATATATCCAACCGTAGCAGCCTATTATCGCTTGTAGAGTGTCCATTTACAGCGCACTGTTTTGGTCACACATAATTCGCACAAACGGACGTACAAACGGAGCGTTTGAATTCGACCAAATCATTTGACAAGTGTTTTCAACTTCAGTAATCTCAATCATCATGACACTCTCGTCAGATGGGTGTTTTCGATTTTTTAAGGAGAATTCGCATGTTACGTCGAAGCAGTCTGATTCTGGTCGTTCTCGCTGCATTGTTGGTCGTCTCGCTGGCGAGCGTCGCCGCGCAGGACGAACCCCTGAAGATTTCGCTGGTCGTCAATGGCGTTCTGGGCGACAAGTCGTTCTTCGACTCGGCGCAGCGCGGTATGGATATGGTTGCGGATGAGTACGATGCCGAAATCAATACCATTGAACTCGGTATTGACCCCCAGAACTGGGAAACCGGTCTGGCCGATGCCATGAGCGATGTGGACAACTATGACATTCTGATCGCCGGTACGTTCCAGATGATTGATTACATGGCGAAGAATGCCGACAAGTACCCGGACAAGACCTTCATCTTCTTCGATGCCCCGATGCCTTACGACAATGCCGAAGTGTGTAAGGACGGCTGCAAGAACGTCTACTCGATCACCTACAAGCAGAACGAAGGCTCGTTCCTCGCTGGCGTGTACGCTGCGGCCATGAGCGCGGTTGCTGGTGATGGCAAGCCCGAAGTCATTCTGGGTGCAGTCGGTGGTCAGGACATCCCCGTCATCAACGACTTCATCGTAGGTTACGAACAGGGTGCTTGCGTGGTGAGCGCGGACAGCAAGGTACTGGTGCAGTACGCCGGTAGCTGGAACGACCCCGCCAAGGGCAAGGAAATCGCCCTCGCCATGTACGATCAGGGCGCAGATGTGGTCTTCCAGGTCGCTGGCGGCACCGGTGTAGGTGTCTTTGAAGCCGCACAGGAAAAGAGCCTGTTCGCCATCGGCGTGGACTCGGATCAGGCCTCGATCATTCAGGAAACCGACCCCGAGCAGGCCGCCCGCATTCTGACCTCGATGCAGAAGAACGTCGATGCCTCGCTGCTGCGCGCCGTCGGTCTGTATCTGGATGGCACGCT
>CAIVEA010000933.1 GCA_903904765.1 uncultured Chloroflexota bacterium | reverse complement strand
GGCTGCTGCGTGTCCTCAAGGAACAGGATGCGCCGCCCGAACTTGCGGTTGATGGCCGCGCCGCCGATCAGCACCGGAATGTGCAGGCCGCGCCGTGCCATTTCGTTCACCACAATGGGCATCTGCTTGGAGGTACTCACCAGTAGGGCGCTCAGGCCGATGGCATCCGCCTGATGCTGTTGCGCCTTCTCGATGATGGTGTTCACTGGAACTTGCTTGCCGATGTCGTGGACGGTGTAGCCGTTGTTGCTCAGGATGGTCTTGACGAGGTTCTTGCCGATGTCATGCACGTCCCCGTAGACCGTCGCCAGCACCACCGTGCCTTTGGTCGAGCCTTCCACCTTGTCCATAAACTGTTCCAGATAGGCCACCGACTTCTTCATGACTTCGGCGCTCTGAAGCACGAACGGCAGGATGAGTTCGCCCGCACCGAACTTGTCGCCCACTTCTTTCATGGCGGGCAGCAGCACATTGTTCAGCACGCCCACCGCGTCCTGACGGGTCAGGCAGTCGTCAATGAGCGCCTCCACACCGTCCTTCTTGCGGTGGACGATCTGCCAGTGCAGCGCCGCTTCGCTCGTCATGCCTTCCGTCGGGTCTTCGACGGTCTTGCCAGCGGCTTTGACGGTGTTCTGCTCGAAATACTGGATGAAGCGCGGCAGCGCGTCGGGGTCGCTGTTGAAAATCAGGTCGTCGGCCAGTTTGCGCTGGTCTGCGGGAATTTCGGCGTAGGGCGTGATGTGCGCCGGATTGACAATCGCCATATCCAAGCCGGCCTGCACCGCATGGTACAGGAACACGCTGTTCAACACGCCACGCGCCGCTTGCCCCACGCCAAAGCTGACGTTACTCACGCCCAGCGCGGTCAGCACGCCGGGGAGGTGCTGCTTAATCAAGCGGATGCCTTCGATGGTTTCCACCGCGTCATTCCGCAGTTCTTCCTGTCCGGTAGTCAGCGGGAAGGTGAGCGTGTCGAAGATCAAGTCTTCGGGCGACAGGCCGTAATCCTGCGCCGCAATCTCGGTGATGCGCCGCGCAATCTCGTACTTTTTGTCGCGGGTGTGTGCCATGCCGTCTTCGTCAATCGTCATCGAAAGCACCGCCGCGCCGTGCTTGCGTGCAATCGGCAGGATGCGGTCAATGCGTTCGCGCCCGTTTTCGAGGTTGTTGCCGTTAATCACGCCGCGCCCCGGATACAGCGCCAGCGCCGCCTCCGCGACCTCCGCTTCGGTGGTGTCGAAGATCAGCGGCACACTGATGGCCTGCGATAGCTTCTTGACCAGCGCCTGCATCTGCTCTTTTTCGTCGGCGCGTTCGGTCATCGCCACGCACACATCCAGCATGTGCGCGCCGTTCTCCACCTGATCTACCGCGATCTGCACGATGCTGTCGTAGTCGTCCGCCAGCAAAAGCTGCTTCACTTTGCGACTGCCCTGACTGTTCACGCGCTCGCCGATGAGCGTAGGGCCGGGGTTCTGCGCCAGTGGGGTGGCGGTCATGCCGCTGGAAGCTGCCGCTTCGTGCTGCGGATCGCGGGTGCGCGGGGACTGCTTGGGCAGCCGCGCCGCTAACGCCTCGGCATACGAATGCCCGTGAATGTGGCGGTAGAGCTGGTCGAGGTGGGCGGGGCGTGTGCCGCAGCAGCCGCCGACCACGTTCACGCCCCAGCGCGTGAACTCCGACACCATCTCGCTGAACGCTTCCGGTTCCATCGGGTACACCGCTTCGCCATCCACATTGATT
>CAIVEA010000932.1 GCA_903904765.1 uncultured Chloroflexota bacterium | reverse complement strand
AGTTGCTGTTAAAGTAGCAAACATCGAATGAGGAGGCGTAACAATGATGGAAACCCAGAACGACGATTTGCCTGTGGGCCGCATACTTAGCCGCCGCGAGATTCTCAAGCTGATTGGCGGCGGCAGCGTGGTGGTGTTGACCGGAATGAGTTTGCCGTCTTTCGTGTCGGCGCAGAGCAGCACAGCAACGCCCGCTGTGCCGGAACTGCCGGCTTGTGTGGTGCGCCCTGAATTGACCGAAGGGCCATATTTCGTGGATGGTCAGTTGAATCGTGTGGATATTCGTGTAGATCCGTCGGATAACTCGATCAAGGCTGGCACACCGCTGCTCCTGATCTTCCGCCTGTCGGATGTGACGGGGGGCGCATGTGGCTCGCTGGCCGGGGCGCAGGTGGACGTGTGGCACTGCGACGCGGACGGCGTGTATTCCGGCGTGCAAGATCGCAGCTTCGATACCAGCGGACAGATGTGGCTGCGCGGGTATCAGGTGACGGACGAGAAGGGCATCGCGCAGTTCGTCACGATTGTCCCCGGTTGGTACAGTGGTCGCGCCGTGCATATCCACTTCAAGATACGCACGCAACCGCAGGACGCACAGGGTTACGAGTTCACCTCGCAGTTGTTCTTTGACCCCGCGCAGATCGAAACGGTCTATGCAGAAGTGCCGTATGCCGCCAAAGGATTGCCGGATCGCCCGAACGAGCAGGACAATATCTATCAGCAGAGTGGCGATGTGATGGTGGTGAACCTGATCCCTCTGACGGCGGAGGAGCAGAAAACCTTCGGCGTTGAGACGGGCTACAGTGCCACTTTCGACATCGGATTGGATTTGAACGATGCGGCGGTGGGCGCGGATGATGGCTTCAGCATGGGCGGCCCCGGTGGTGGGCGGCCTCCGGGGGGTGGCCCGCCGCCGCCGTCCAACGGTGGGTAGGTTTTGAGTATGAAAAAGGCCGATGCACGACAGCATCAGCCTTTTTTGTTGCTTCCTTCACCTTGAGGGTTCTTACAGGCGGCGTTTGGCCTCGTGCTGCACCATTGTGATGATGCCCATCAACCCTTGCCCTTTGCCCATCGAGATTTCGCGCCCGAACAGGCTGAACACGATGCTGGTGTCCAGCGCCGCCACCTGTTCCAGTGGCGTGCCGGAGCAGGTTTCACCGAGGACGACGCTCATGGCTTTGGCAGATAGTCCCTGTGGGTTCAGCACATCGAAGCTGAAGTGCAGCGTACCGTCCGGGTTGGGCTGCGCCCAGACGAACGCATCCGACTCGCAGGCCGGGACGCGGTGCGCCTCGTCATAGGGCAGTGTAGCAATCTCCGGCGACACTTTCACCGAGGCGAAACGGTCAGCGATTTCGATCAGGTATTCAGCACGCTCGTTGCGGTCTGTGATGAACGAGAAGTCCTCCAGCACCGCTTGAAGTTTTTCGGGATAAGCGTTCATGCTTACTTCTCAATCGGCACGCCGACCGAGTTACCCCATTCCGTCCATGAGCCGTCGTAGTTGCGTACCTTTTGGTAGCCCAGCAGGTGGGTCAGCACGAACCATGTGTGGCTGCTGCGTTCCCCGATACGGCAGTAGGCGATGATGTCATCGCTCGCCTTCAACCCCTGCTCCTGTTCGTAGATAGCGCGCAACTGCTCGGCGGATTTGAACGTGCCATCTTCCGGGTTGGCCGCCCGCGCCCACGGCACGCTTTTCGCGCCGGGGATATGCCCGCCGCGCAGCGCACCTTCCTGCGGATAGTTCGCCATGTGCAGCAGTTTGCCGCTATACTCGTCCGGGCTGCGAACGTCCACCAGCGGCAGGTTGGCCTCCACATGACGTAGCACCTGATCGCGGAAGGCGCGTACCTGCCCGTCATCCCGCGCCGGGGCGCTGTAGGTGGTGGCGGCATAGGCTGGCACTTCGCGGGTGAGGGGGCGGTTTTCCTTCTCCCACTTCAAGCGCCCACCGTCCACCACTTTGGCGTTGCTGTGACCGAACAGTTGGAACACCCAGAAGGCATAGCACGCCCACCAGTTGTTCTTGTCGCCATAAAAGACCACCGTCATGTCGTTGGTCACACCGATGCGGCTCATCAGCGCCTCGAAACCGGCTTTGTTCAGGTAGTCGCGGCGCAGCGGGTCGTTCAGGTCGGTTGTCCAGTCCACTTGCACCGCGCCGGGGATGTGGCCACTGGGGTACAGCAGCGGGTCTTCGTTGGATTCGATGATACGAATCGTTGGGTCGTTCAGGTGGGCTGTTACCCAGTCCGTCGAAACGAGCGCGTTCGGGTTTGCATAGCCGCGTGTTGCAATATCGCTCATGCGCGTTCTCCTTGATGAATTGAAAAGATGGTTATCATCAATATACCTGTTTTTGCGGTCAGGTGGCAGTCCAGAACGGTTGACCCGCGCCCCTCCCTCTGCGATACTCATCAACAACTCACCTAACAAGGCCGCTGTGAGGCTTGCACCATGTCGGACATCAAACCGCTTGCGGATCGCGTTCGCCCGTCTACGCTGGAAGGGTTCATCGGTCAGAAGCATCTGGTCGGCCCCGGCAAGCCGCTGGCGGTGGCGATTCAGCAGAATCGCATCTACTCGATGATCTTCTGGGGGCCGCCGGGGGTGGGCAAGACCACGCTGGCGCGGATTATCGCCACGCAGACCGATCGCCCGTATTTCGAGCTGTCGGCGGTGTCGGCGGGCAAGGCCGAGATTCGCGCTATTGTGGAGCAGGTGCGTGCCGCCGGACAGCGCGATTTATTCAGCGGCGATAGCAAACCGCAGGGCGGCAGCGCCGTGTTGTTTCTGGATGAAATACACCGTTTCAACAAGGCACAGCAGGACTTTTTGCTGCCGTATGTCGAGGATGGGACGCTGATTCTGATCGGCGCGACCACCGAGAACCCCAGTTTCGAGGTCAATTCGGCGCTACTTTCGCGCTGCCGCGTGTTTGTCCTCGAACCGCTGGCGGCGGATGACATCCGCCCGATTGTCGAACAGGGCGCGGTGGCGCTGGATGTGCGCCTGTCGCCTGAAGCGGTGGATTTCCTTGCGGAGTTCGCGGGCGGGGATGGTCGGCAGGCGCTCAACCTGCTGGAAGTGACGGCGGGGCTATACGGTGGCGAACACCGCATGGTTACGGTGGAGTCGCTCAAAACGGCGCATCAGTCCAAGTTCCTGCGCTACGACAAGGCCGCCGATGAACATTTCAACACCATCAGTGCCTTCATCAAGAGTATGCGCGCCAGCAACGTGGACGCGGCATTGTACTATCTGGCGCGGATGGTGGCGGCGGGCGAAGACCCGTTGTTCATTGCGCGGCGATTGGTGATCTTCGCCAGCGAGGATATTGGTATGGCACAGCCGACGGCGCTGGTGGTGGCGAACGAGGTGTTCCGTGCGGTGGAGACGGTTGGCCTGCCCGAATGCCAGTTCAGCTTGGCGCACGGCACGGCATACATGGCGCTTTCGCCCAAAGACCGCACCGCCGGCGATGCTTTCTTCGCCGCGCTAGAGGATGTCAACCGCACAGGGACGCTGCCTATCCCGCTGAACCTGCGTAACGCGCCCACCAAACTGATGAAAGAACTGGGCTACGGTAAGGGCTACGAGATGTACAGCACCGACGATCTGTTGCCCGAAGGTCTGAAAGGCCGTAAATACTATCAAAAATGAGAGCAGAGATGGCTGATTGTGGATTATACTTAGACAACATGTTTAGAAATGAGGTTGTCCGCTAACTAACGATCGTTCATCCTGCTTCATAAGCAGGGTTTTGAAGGAAGTCCCAAAATGACCGAAGTTTTTGATTTTGTGGTCATTGGTTCTGGTTTTGGCGGCAGCGTGTCGGCCTTGCGGCTGACGGAAAAAGGCTACCGCGTGCTGGTTCTGGAGCGCGGCAAACGCTACCTCGACGACGATTTCCCCCGTACCAACTGGAATCTGCGAAAGTATTTGTGGTATCCACTGCTGCGCTGTTTTGGCTTCCAGCAGATCACGCTGCTGAACAATGCGATGGTGATGCACGGCAGTGGCGTGGGCGGTGGCAGTCTGGTCTATGCCAATGTGCTGATGGAACCTGAAGATAAGCTGTACGATCTGCCGGGCTGGAAAAAGTTGGGCGTGGACTGGCGTGCCGTGCTGCGTCCGCATTTCGATACTGCCAAGCGTATGCTGGGCGTTGCGCCGCACCCGCATCTCACTCCAGCCGACCGCGTTTTGAAGGCGATGGCGGAGGAGCGCGGGATGGGGCATACCTTCCGTCCCGCTAATGTCGCTGTGTATTTCGGCACACCGGGCAAGATCGTCCCCGACCCGTATTTTGGCGGCGAAGGCCCTGACCGCGCCGGATGTCAGTCCTGCGGCGGTTGTATGGTCGGCTGTCGGCACAATGCCAAGAACACGCTGGTGAAGAACTACCTGTACTTTGCTGAGAAATGGGGCGCGGAAGTGCGCTCCGAGTCCGAGGCGATGGAGATTCGCCCGTTGCCCGCCGATGAGCCGGACGGCGCACGCTACGAAGTGGTCTACCGGCGTTCTACCGCCTTGCCGGGGATGGGCGGCACCCGTATCGTGCGGGTGCGGAATGTGGTTGTCTCGGCGCATGTGTTGGGGACGCTGCGGTTGCTGTTCCGCTGCCGTGATGAGGCGCGGACGCTGCCCAAACTGTCGCGGGCGCTGGGGACGATGGTGCGTACCAATAGCGAAACCATCCCCGGCACGACCAGCCGCAACCGCGACACCGATTATTCGACGGGCGCGGCCATCACCTCGGTGATCGGGCTGGATGAAAACACGTTTGTCGAGCCGGTGCGCTATCAGAACGGGTCGGGGTTCATCCGTATGCTGGCGATTCCGATGATTACCGCTGGCGAACACCCGCTGGAACGCTTCCTGAAGACCGTCTGGCACGGCATTAAGCATCCGCTGGATTTCATGTACGCCAAGTTCTTTGGCAACTGGTCGAAATACTCCACCATTCTGCTCATCATGCAGACGGTGGATAGCACCATGCGGATTCGGGCGGGACGCAATTTCTTTACGCTGTTCCGGCATGCGCTGGTGTCCGAACTGGAGCCGGGGCAGAAGATTTCGCCCCCGATGGAGCTTTCGCAGGGACTCACCCGCGATTTCGCCGCCCGCACCAACGGCATTCCGCAGGATTCCATCCCCGAAACACTGCTCAAGATTCCGTCCACCGCGCACCTGCTGGGCGGTTGCCCGATGGGTTTGAGCGACGCGGACGGCGTGGTGAATGCGCGGGGTGAGGTGTTTAACTATCCGGGGCTGTATGTGACCGATGGTTCGATCATGCCGGGCAATCCGGGCATCAACCCCAGCCTGACGATCACCGCGCTGGCGGAGCATGT
>CAIVEA010000931.1 GCA_903904765.1 uncultured Chloroflexota bacterium | reverse complement strand
GCCAACCCTTTTTGCGATTCGCCGAGTGTTGACCAGTCTATACCTCTGCTATTCATAATCTGTACGCCCCAATTTTCTGCGCTGCCGTTCGCTGTATTCTTCCCACATCGTCGGGGAATGCGAAGTCACGATCAACTGCCCACCCCGCGCTTCCACAACCTGTTCTAGCGCATGGATGAACTGACGCTGTAACGACACATGCAGATGTAGGTCAGGTTCATCAATCAGGACGATTCCACCCGGCATCAACCAGCGCGACACCATGAACATCAAAATTAAGCACTGGCGTTCACCGGAACTCAGATCATCAATGGTGTGGTTGTTACGGCGGTTGTTGCCAATTTGCACCTGCAAGCGCAGGTTATCATCGAAATCGGTGATTTTCTTGTCGCCACCCAAAAATAGGCTGATCTGTTTCACCACCTGCTTGAAGGCTTCGGGGTCGCGGATTTTCAGGTTACGCAGCATCGTTTCGATGTGACCTTCCCAGCGGTCACGCGGTTCGTAGGTCACAACCCATTGGTACAGCGACTCGGCATACACTTCACCGCCGCCCCGTTTCGGGGGCATGGTGATGATGCGCGTTTCGGCTTCCAGAAACAACAAATTGGGTAGCGGTTGTGCCTGTGGCGCACCCACTTGCAACCGTTCTTTGTTGGCCTTCAACTGCATCAACCAGTCCGGTTCATCGCGGGGTTCAAACTGCGGACGGCCTTGCATCCCGCGAATCTCCCCGACGAACTGCGCGGTGGGGTCACTGGCAATTTGGCGCAGTTCGTCCCGATGTTCGGGCGTGGAAGCCGTGAACAGCCAGACGGGGCATTCGAGCAAACCGCGAATTTCGACTGCGGCTAATCCCGCGTTGACCAAGAGATCACGCTGCGCCAGTTGGTCGGCGTTCAGCGTGCGCCGCAGTCGTAACCATTTTTCAAGATTTTCCCACAGGGCGGCGATCACTCTCAGCAGGGTCGTCTTGCCCGTGCCATTCGGCCCGGTGAACAGTACGGATTTTAGCGGTTCATCAGTCCAATCATTTCGTAGTGTGATGTCCAGCGCCTTGAAATTCCGCACTTCACGCAAGATGACCCTGTTGATATACATGGATCGCACTCCTTATTTCTATCTTGTCATTGTATCTTCAACAATTTCCACATCAACTTGTCGTGAATTTCTCCGGGTACAGTTGTTTCGCCAGCGCCTCTTCCTGCTCCACCAGTTTTTCCAGCGCCGCCAGTCCGTGATTCCAGAAGCCCAGATCGCTCAGATCCACGCCCACTTTGGCGAGAATCTCCTCCGGCCAGTCGGAATCGCCCGCCGCCAGCACCGCGAGGAATTGCGGCACGAACGCCGCGCCGCGCTCCTGATACAGGTTGAACAGCGCCAGCACCAGCAGTTCACCGAACGCATAGGCGTACACATAGCCGGGGGTGTTCAGGAAGTGCGGAATATAGCTCCACCAGCTGCCGTAGTTGTCGGTCAGCGTCAGGCTATCGCCGAACATGGCCTTTTGCGCCTGCATCCACAGCTCGCTGATGCGTTCGGTGGTCAGTTCGCCTTCGTTCCGGCGGGCGGTGTGCATGGCATCTTCAAAGCGGTTCATCGAAATCTGCCGGAAGATGGTGGCAAAACTGTCCTCGATCTTCTTGGAAAGCATCGCCAACTGCACTTCGGGATCAGTCTCTTTGCCGCGTAGGTCGTTGAACACCAGCATTTCGCCGAAGGTCGAGGCCATCTCTGCGGTGGTCAGCGGCGTGCCCATGCCGAAGATTCCATGCTCTTTGCCAGCCAGATAGGCGTGAATGCCGTGTCCCAGTTCGTGCGCCAGCGTTTGCACATCGCGGGTCTTGCCTTCGTAGTTCACAAACACATACGGATGCGCCGACGGCACGGTATACGAGCAGAATGCCCCGCCGCGTTTGTTGGGCAGCACGGGCGCATGAATCCAGTTGCCATCGAAGAACATCTGCGCCACTTCGCGCATACGCGGGCTGAAAGCTTCAAAAGCCGTCAGGATGATGTTTCGGGCATCGTCCCATGTGTAGAATGCATCGCTCTGCTTGAAAGGCAGCGGCGCATAACGATCATAGTCGGTCAGTTCGTCCAGACCGAGCAGCGCCCGCTTGAGTCTATAGTGGCGGGCGACCAGATCGTAACGACTGGTGACGGATTGCACCAGCGCCTCTACCACCGCATCCGGCGCTTTATTGGCGAGATTGCGCGACGAAACCCATGTCCGGTAGCCGCGCCGCTTGTCGTCGGAGGCTTTATCCGCCGCTAGAATGTTGAAGATGTACGTCAGCTCCATACTCTTGTCGCGCAGGCCAGAGGTGATGGCTTCGGCAGCCTTACGACGGGTGTCGCGGTCTTCAGCATGCAGCAGCGTCAGGATTTGCGTCATGGTGGCTTTGGAGCCTTCCCAGTCCAACCGGATCGCGCTGACCAACTGCGTGAAGAAGCGCGTCCACGCATAGCGTCCGGTGACGGCCTTCTCGCTCATCAACTGTTCTTCCACCTCGCTCAGCAAATGCGGCTTGTAGCGGCGGGTGGCTTCCAGCATGTGACGGTAGGGCGCGAGTAACGGTTGCTGGAGCAATGCCTGTACGGACGCTTCTTCGGCGGCATTCCACTCCAGATCGAAGAACACCATCTTCTGCCCCAACTGCGAACCGTACTCGGTCAGTTTTTGCACCAGCGCCCCGTACTGCGGGTTGATGGTATCGGTGGAATACAGCAGTTCAGCGAAGTTGTCCAAGCGGCCAGCGTGGTCATAGATCGCTTCCAGTGTCTTGATGGCCTCGTACATCTCCTCGGCATCCAGTTGCGCCACCCGCCCGCGATAGGCGCTGGCGAAAGCGTCCACCTCGGCGGCCACGCTTGCCATATCGCGCTCAATCGCCGGATCATCTACGCTGGCATAAAAAACGGATAAGTCCCAGATGACGTTTTCTGCGCCAGTGGGCTTGGGCAACGTATTGGCAACCACAATTATTCGCTTTCCCCCGCCTGTTTATCGGCGGAATCACTTACAACCAGAATATCACGGG
>CAIVEA010000930.1 GCA_903904765.1 uncultured Chloroflexota bacterium | reverse complement strand
TGCAATTTATTTTTGCCATACCAAACAAGGTAATCGGATATGCCACTGAGTAAATCACCTGATGCGCCACTAGTCTTTTTAACTGTCACAAAAGCTACAAAATTCTCGCTGCCGAACACCTCATCCAGCAGACTGCGTACCAGATGCACATTCTCGTCGCCGATCTGCACAAACACGCTGCCGCTTTCGGTCAGCAGGTCGCGGGCCACCACCAGCCTGTCCCGCAGGTAGCTCAAATAGCTGTGGATGCCCTTCTGCCATGTGTCGCGGAAGGCACGCACCTGCTCCGGCTGGCGCACAAGGTCTTCGGCCTTGCCATCCTTCACATCGCGTTTGCGCGTACTCACCTGCCAGTTGCTGCCGAATTTGATGCCGTAGGGCGGGTCAAGGTAGATCATCTGCACCTTGCCCTTCAGCCCTTCTTTCTGCGCCAGTGAGTTCATCACCAGCAGCGAATCGCCCAAGATCATGCGGTTCGACCAGTGCTGCTCATGCTGGTAGAACTCGATCAGGTCTTCAAAGGGCATGGCGTTGAAATCCCCGAACAGGCTCATCTGCTGCGGCGCGGCGGCCCCGGCACTGGCGGCGCGGCGCACTTCTTCCACAATGGCCTGCGGCTGAATCTGCTCCTGAATGTAGATGGGGACGGACAGCACTTTCAGATCGTCGCTGTCCTGCTCATCTTTGCCGTTCCACACCAGCTGCGGGTCCAGCGACGGGTCACGCGGGTAACGGACGGTGGGCGGGGTCAGTTCGGAATCGCCCACGAAATCGCGCAGTTCGCTGGTGGGGATGTTGGCGCGGGTATCCTGATGGCGCAAAGCCTCCACATCCACTTTGTCATCGGTGCGGGGGGTGTTGCGGGCAGCTCGTGGCATGATACGGCTCATTTCTTCCAGAAAGTTAAACGGTTAAGAACCTCACCCCGCTGCGCTGCGCTTAGCTTCCCCTCTCCACGATGGAGAGGGGACTGAGGGGTGAGGTTTGGTGAGGGTCACGGGATCATCTTAATTTGAGCAAGCGCACGGCGGATGCTGTTCTGAGCATCCCACGGGTCGAGAATTTCGATGAACTCCCAGCGCCCGTAAGTTTCCAAAGCGTTCACAGCGGGAATCCACAGGGTACGCATGGTGTCGGACTTGGCCTGTTTTTCGGCTTCGCGCCACTTGCGTTCGCCGGTGACTTCCACGATCAGGTTCAGCGGCTCGGCCTCATTCATGTCCACGCGCACGATGAAATCCGGGATGTAGTGGTGTTCCGTCCCTTCCAGCGTATACGGGACGCGCATGTTCAAGCCAGCATTCTTCACATAGGACAGCACTTCGGGCATGGTTTCGAGGGCAGTAATCAGCCGCGCCTCCCATGAGCTATCCAGCGGGACGTAATTCACCTGACATTTGCGCGGGTTGGTGCGGTAAACCTCTTTGGTGGTTTCAAAATCAATCGTGGCGCTGGAACCCACCGGCGCAACCGGGTCGAGAATCAGCCGCAACTGGTCGCTGGCGCTGCTGCCCTTGACAATGGCGCGGTAGATTTTCTCGGCGGCG
Source organism: uncultured Chloroflexota bacterium (assembly GCA_903904765.1). The sequence goes on along the minus strand of CAIVEA010000930.1, from coordinate 398 downwards.
CTGTAGGCGTTTTCGGTCAAGAGCAAAAGCTGGACGCGGCAGCCATCTTTCAGCACCACATAGCCGCCATTCATCCACGATTCGACGATACGCAGCAACTGCGGGAAGTACCACACCTTCGGCTCGCCCATGCTGCCTTCCTCGCGGAAATAGCGTTCCAACAGCAGTTTCGCCAGCAGGAACACCACTTCTTTGGGGCGGCGGCGGTACAGTTGTTCCAGCGTATGCACTTGGCTCTCACCGATCAGCGGTGCGCTTTCGGTGAAGCTGGGGACATTGGCGCTGGTCAGCACCATGCGCGAATCGGCGTTGAAATCGGTTTGCAGGCGTTCGTCTTTCACCTCGTAGCGGTAGCCGATCACGTTGGGGAAGCGGAACTCCGCGCCGGGACGTTCCGG
>CAIVEA010000929.1 GCA_903904765.1 uncultured Chloroflexota bacterium | reverse complement strand
TGGACGATCTGCCTGCTGAGGCTACCGAAAGTCAGCGGCGATGGGATGCGGCTAACCGCGCTGTGATGGAGGCGCTGGCGGCACGCTGGGGCGTGCGTGTGGAGTATGTGCCGAACAGCGCCGCGACCGCTGCTGATCTAGTGGCAGCGGGGCAGGCTGATCTGGCGATTGGCATGCCGCTGGACTGGGCGCTGACGGATCGTGTGGATTTGACCGCGCCCTACCTGTTGCATGGTGAACGACTGATGGTCAAGAAGGACTCCGACTACGAGACGTTTCAGGATTTGCGCGGGCGCTGGGTGGCGGTTTTCGGCAGCGAAGCGGGCGCGGCTGACCGCGTGAACGCGCTGGCAGAGAGCGTGAGTTCCGGCGTTCGCATCTTCACAGTGAACAATGAGCCGAACATGGCGCAGGCTATTCTGGATAGCAACAGCGCCGATGTCGCGTTTGGCGATAGCATCAAACTGCTGGTGCAAATGCAGGCTAACCCGGATGTGTTCCGGTTGACCACGCGGGGTAACAACCCCGATCACTGGTATAGCCGCGTCTATGTGGGGCTGGCTGTCCCGCGTAACGATATTGATTTCCGGTTGCTGGTGGAATACACGCTGCAAGAACTGGCGCGTTCGGGCGCGTGGCCGGGGCTGCTGGCGGGAGTGATGCAACCGGAAGACATGCTTCCGGTTGACATTTGGCCGGGAGCGACCACATACCTGAACTTCAATTTGGGCGGGTAGCTATTTCCTGCTGCTGCGGATGTCCTGTTTCGGCTTGTTCAGGTTGACCATCATGATGCCGATCAGGATAGCGATGCTGCCCGGCATTTGAAGGATGTGTGGCACTTCCTGAAAGATGAAGTAGGCTAGCGTTGCGCTGATGATGATACCCGACTGCCCGATCACGCTGACGAAGGTGGCGGGTAGTTGCCGCAGCGAATAGTTGTAGACGACATGACCGATGAGTTGCGGCAGAATGGTGAGCATGACCAGCGAGAAGTAGGCTTTGGGCGTGAAGCCGATCATCGGCGCTTGTGTGATGCCCACGCTGACCAGCCCGGTCAGGCCGCCGAAAATGAACAGCAACCAGATATAGGGCAGGAACGAGATCGAGTCTTTTGTGCCGCGCCCGGTGATGGTGTAGAACGCGCCGCAGACGGCTGCCGTGAGTGCGAGAGCGCTGCCGAGCAGCGGGTTATCGCCCAGATTCATGTCGCTGCGACCCGACAGCGTGATGATGACACCGCCGAGCAGCGTGATAACCAGTCCCAACCACACCATCCGGTTAAGTTTCGTCCGCAGGATGCGCGTTTCGAGCAGCGCAATCCACAGCGGAGCCGTACCCGCCAGCACACCGCTGACGAGGATGCTGGTGTGCTTGAAGGACTCAAAGTTGAAAACAAGGTGAATACCAAACCACACCCCCGCGAAGGCGGTGGTCAGAACATCCCGTCTGCGAAGGCGGCGCAGTTCTTGGCGGTGATTTTGCAGGACGAACGGGGTTAAGACCAGTGCGCCCAGTATCATGCGGTAGGCCACGATACTCGTGGTGGGAACGCCTTCCTGTTGCGCGATGCGCCCGAAAATGGATGCCCATGCGCCGGCGAAAGTGCCGAACAACATGAGGAGCATGCTGCGCGAAATGTTGACTTGGTTGGTGAAGGACTGCACTCTGGACACGATAACGCTCATGACAATTCCCGGCGCAGGCTGCGCCATAACCACTGTTGGATGCTGTGCTAATCAGCCGGTGCTGATGCGGATTTGGTAGCCGTAGAACGCGATTGACCGATGCTGGCAAAAACGACCCCGCAAAGAATGGTCGCGCTCCCGATGATTTGGAAGGCGAGTGGGATTTCTTTGAATAAAAATAGGGCGATCAGCGCACTAAAAACCGGCTCCATTTGAACAGCGATACCCACATAAGTGGCCGGAAAGTATTTGAGTACAAAATTGAAAGACGAATGACCGAGCAATTGCGGTACAGCCGCCATTGCCAACAGCCAGAAATATCCCTGTGTGCTGTAACCCGTGATGGGGACACCCGTTATGATGACCACCGCCATGAGCAGGATGGCCGCCGTGCCGTAGACCAGCCAGATGTAGGGCATGAGCGACAGGCTGGAACGCAATTTGCGACCAATCACGAAGTAGGCTGCAACGGCGACTGCACCCGTGATGGACAGCAGGCTGCCGAGCAGCGGTTGTTGTCCGGCGGAAATCGCGCCCCCCGACGGGATGGCGACGATGATGCTCCCCACGAGGCCGACCAGCAAGCCGCCGATGACCCATTTCCCCAGACGTGCGCGTAAGAAAATCACTTCCAGCGCCGCCACCCACAGCGGATTGGTATTCACCAGCACCACACTGATGAGGACGCTGGTGTATTCCAGCGAGAGAATCCATGTGGCGAAGTGGATGGCGAGGAACGCGCCGGAGATGCCCACCCAGAAGAAATCGCGGCGGCGCAGGCTGCGAATTTCGCCCCAGTAGCGGCGCAGGGTGATGGGCGTGATGATGAGCGTGGCGAGAGTCATCCGGGCAGCGCCAATGAACAGGGAGGGAATCTGTTCACCCTGTGCGAGGCGGATGAAGATGGCGGCCAACGACACGGCGACCACGCCCATCATCATCACCAAATAGGCTTGCAGCGGCGGTTGCTGCGGCCTAGATGCGGCAGCCAGATGTGTGTCTGTCATGTAAACCCTGAAGATTGGAACGCGGGAAGA
>CAIVEA010000928.1 GCA_903904765.1 uncultured Chloroflexota bacterium | reverse complement strand
TACCTTCGATATGGTTGAACTGAGTGCGCTCACCAGCACCATACTCAGCCAGCACGATTTGACTATCCTCGGCGAAACGGCCCTCACCTCCGAACAGGCTACTCTGTTCCAGAATTATGTAAACGGCAGCGGACGGTTGATCGCCATGCGCCCGGACGCGCAAATCCGCAGCCTGTTCGGGCTGGGCAGCGCAGCCGGCACGCTGAACGACGGCTATCTGCAAATTGACGGCACTGGCGTTGGTGCCGGCCTGCCCACCACCACCTTGCAGATTCACGGCACGGCTGACCAGATCGCGCTCATCCCCGGCGCAACCACCGTCGCCACACTGTATAGCAACGCCAGCACTGCCACCTCCTACCCCGCCGTTGTGTCTTATAACAGCGGACGCACAGCAGCCTTTACTTACGATCTAGCACGCAACGTCATATACACCCGTCAGGGCAACCCCGCCAATGCCAATGTGGATGTGGATGGCGACGGCGTGAAGCGCACGATTGACCTGTTCATGACTTCCGGCGGCGGTTCGTGGGTGGATAAAGATCGCATCCCCGTTCCGCAGGCCGACGAACAGATGCGCCTCCTCAGCCGCCTCGTCCGGCAGGCGCTCACCGATGTCACGCCCATGCCGCAACTGTGGTACTTCCCGGATAGCGCCCGCACCATGCTCATCAGCACCAGCGACGCGCACGCCAACCCCACTTCGTGGTACACCAACCTGATTAACATCGCCAACACTTATGGCGCGAAGATCACTTTCTACGTCACCATCGGTCAGATTGACAACGCGATGGTGCAGAACTGGCGCTTGCAAGGTCATGAGTTCGGCATTCATCCTTACTGGTCGCGTCAGGATAGCTACACCCCGTATGCCAGCACTAACCTGACCGAAGGCTACACGGCTTCACTGGGATGGTGGAATTTGAGTGGCCTGACCAGCAGCCCGTCCACCACCGTCCGCCATCATCAGGTGGCATGGGAAGGCTGGACGAACGCCGCACAGGTGGCTGTCAGCAAAGGCATGTCGCTGGATACGAACTTCTATCACTGGGGAACGTGGCTGCAAAAGGGTGACGGCACATGGCCGCACGGCTACATCACCGGTAGCGGCCTGCCCATGAAATTCATCACCAGCACCGGCACGGTTCTACCGTACTATCAACTCCTGACCGAACTGGTGGATGAGCAACTGGTCAGCGGTGCGGGCAACGGGGTCGAGAACCTCTCCACTGCTGGAGCCGTTGCTGTTTCGCAGCAGATGATTAACGCCAGCCAGAATGGAAATTACTCCGCGCTGATGACGCAGTTCCATGTGGACTACATCAACACCACTTCCGGTTGGGTGGATGGCACGCTGGCCTACGCGCAATCGCAGGGTGTTCCCATGTGGAACGCCGACCGCTGGCTATCGTACACCAACACCCGCAGCGGCGCGTCGCTCCAGAACATTAGCTGGAACGGCCCCAGCGGTACGCTGACCTTCAACCTGAACAGCACCGCCACCTCTGGCATCAACCTGACGATCATGCTGCCCGCCACCTATGCTGGCGGTTCGCTAAACGGCGTGAACGTGAATGGTTCGTCAACAGCTTTCACCGTGCAGACCATCAAGGGTCAGAGCATGGCGCTGGTCAACGTCCCGTCGGGCAGCCGCAGCTTCACCGTGACCTATGGCGCGGCACTGCCGCCCACTGCGACCTCCAACGTCCCCACGCCTACGACTGCGCTGACCAATACGCCGCTGCCGCCCACTGCCACCAGCACCCCGACCACCGCGCCGACTTCCGTGCCGAGCAGCACTCCGCTGCCCACCAATACGCCGGACGCTTCGGGCGCGACGACAGTGACGCTCCAGATCAACACTTCACCGGATGATGCCAACGAGGATAACCAGAACTTCGACTCAGGAAGCACTACCCTATGGGTGGGTACTGCCAACGTCGCCGCCGCCAGTTACGCTGGCCTGCGCTTCAACAGCATTCCCGTACCGAAGGGCGCGACCATTACATCGGCGCATCTAGAGTTCAACTCGGCCTCGACCCAGTGGGTGACTTACGCCGTACAGATCGCCGCTGATGCCGCTGACAACAGTTCTACCTTCACCGCTGCCAGCCTGCCCTCAATGCGCCCGCTGACAGTAGCGCGGGTGAACCACGTCTCGAATGTGCAGTGGGTGGCTGACCAGTGGTACGTCTATGACGAAATGGCTCCGGTGGTTCAGGAGATCGTGAACCGCGATGGCTGGTCGAACGGTAACAGCATGTCCTTCGTCCTGAAGGGAACTAGCACCTCGTCGTGGGCACGCAAGTTCCTATACGCCTTCGACGGCAATCCGGCGCTGGCTCCGCGTCTGGTTATCAGCTATATCGCTAGCCCGACGGCCACGCCCGTGCCACCGACCAATACACCCGTGCCGCCAACGGCTACACCTGTACCGCCGACGGCTACACCCGAACCGCCGACGGCTACACCCGAACCGCCGACCAATACACCCGTGCCGCCAACGGCTACACCTGAACCGCCGACGGCTACACCTGTACCGCCGACGGCTACACCTGTACCGCCGACGGCTACACCTGTACCGCCGACGGCTACACCTGAACCGCCGACAGCTACACCTGTGCCGCCAACGGCTACACCTGTGCCGCCGACCAATACGCCTGCACCGACAGCCACGCCGACCAATGTCCAGTTGACAGTGCAGGTGGTGTCGGGTGCGAACGATGTGAATGAAAACGGCACCACGCTGACGACAGGCAGTACCACTGTCTGGATCGGTTCGGGATCGGTTCCGTCAGCCAGCTACACCGGCTTCCGCTTCAGCAGCGTCTCCATACCGCAAGGCGCAACGATTGTCTCGGCCTACCTCCAGTTCTACTCGACGACGCGCCAGACGGTCAGCTTGACCGTGCAGATCGCGGGTGTGGCCGCCGCTAACAGCCAATTGTTCTCGGCACTGCGCCCATCGCAACAACCGCTGACAGTGACGCGAGTCACCCATAGCTCGAACGTCACATGGAACAGCGGAACGTGGTACTCGTTCAACGAGATGGCCGCCATCGTTCAGGAAATCGTGAACCAGAGTGGTTGGACGAGTGGCAATAGCATGGCGTTCGTGCTACGCAACCTCAGCACCGTCGCCAACACGCGCAAAACCGTTCGCTCTGTGGAAGGTAACTCCACTCAGGCGGCGCGGCTGGTCATCATCTACACCCCGTAAGCCGTACCGATCTTTTCCGCAGCAAAAAGAGCCGCCCGATAATGGGCGGCTCTTTTGATTCGCCGTCGAGTTGCACAAACGAACACTTGTGCTATGCTCATTAGTATCGGTTTAGAATGGAGATTGTAAGATGGCATCCGAAAACAAGACGCAGCCAACCGCTTCGGACGTGGAAGTCTTTCTCAACGCGATTGAAAACCCCGTCCGGCGGCAGGATGGTTTCGCCCTGCTGGCGCTGATGCGCGACATCACCGGCGAACCTGCCGTCCTATGGGGTACTTCGCAGGTGGGCTTCGGCAAATATCATTACCGTTATGCCAGCGGGCGCGAAGGCGACTCTTTCCTTGTCGGCTTCTCGCCCCACAAGAACAATTGGAGCATCTACATTATGGCGCGGTTGGAACGCTTCGAGGCGCTATTAAGCAAGTTGGGGCGGCACAAAACCAGCGTATCTTGCCTGTACGTGAACAAATTAGAGGATGTTGATCTGGACGTTCTACGGGAAATCATCACGCAATCCGTCACCATCATGCGCGAGATGTACCGGTAGCTTGTGCGGCTCTGGCTCCGTCCCCTATCACCTTAGCAGCATGCTCCGCAACAGATACTCGTATGTGATGATTCTGTCACAGGTGATGTTCCTCAAGTTTATGGTGGAGCGGGCGCAACAATTCGCCAACTTCACCATGACATCCTGTGGATGCGAATCCTGATGCAGGACAATCTACCCGAAGCGGAAATTCGTAGGGATAGGGCGTGAGCGGTGTCCCTACGAAAAGACGTTTGAAAAGGGTGGTGATTCTGCCCGTCAGGCGTTCGCGGCGGCATCGCGGGCGGCTTGCTCGGCGCTGCGCTGCCCGGAAAGGACGGCGGGCAACCCCGCTTCGATAGCGCGTAAACTGGCATCGCTGCGCTCGTCGGTGGGCAACACAAACCCCGCCGTCAGTAAGCCGTCCATCAGCGTCCGGTAGGGGTTCTCTGCCCACAGTTGCAGCGCCCCGCGCCGCGCCGGAAGCATCGCTGCGGCGGCACTGTAAGCACTCATCCGCACCGGATTCGCCATCCAATCCACAAAGCGCAACGCCGCCGCCTGCCGCGTATGATCGGGCGTGAGCATCACCCACAGCCAACCGTCTACCGCGCTGGTCGGGTCGCCCGCTGCCAGCGGGAAAGGCGCAGCTGCCAAGCCCACGTTCGCCAGTGACAGGTATTCGCTGGATGTGACCAGCGCCGCGTTCAGGTCGCCATCGGTCAGTTGCTTCAGATAATCCTCGGTCTGCGTGAAGCCCATCATCGCCGCGTCGAACAGACCTGCCGTTTCGCCACGTGCGTAAAAGTCGTAAACCTGCGTCAAAGCATCTACGTTCAGATTGCGGGTAATCAGGTCGCTGGTGCTGCCCCCAGCCGAAATATACTGTGCCAGCAGCATCCCGCGTGCGCCGCCGCTGCCCCCCGCCGGAAACGTGAATCCCTGCCCATCTGCCAGCGCCGCTTCAAAACCGCTGAAGTTACCCGCCATCGTTATGGTGCGGTAAGCGATATGTTCCACTTCCAGCATGAACGGCAGTCCATAGGCCACGCTGTTCACATTCGCCAGCGTCAACCCCACGCGATATAGATCGCTCTGCGGGGCGCTACCTTCGGGGAACGGCTGAATCAAGCCTCCGCGCACCGCCGCGAGCAGGTCGCTGCGGCGCAGCAGCGTCAAATCCGGCAGCGCGCCGGGGGCAACTGCCGCCGCCGACTGGAGAGATTGCAAGATGCCGCCGGGGTTCGCGCTGCGTTTCAGCCGAATCTCCACCTGCGCCTGCGATTGGCTGGCGATGAAGGTATCCACCGAGTCCGCCAGCAACCGCGCCGTGTTGTCATCCCCTAACGGAGCCAGCGCATCCGGCCACCACACCTGTATAGTCGGCGGGCCGTTCGGGGTGGCTGTTGGCGGCGTGGGCGTGTGGGTGGGTGGCGGCGTAGCCGTCCAGATCACCCGCTGCACAGTGGGCGTAAGCGACTGAAAGTCGCTATCGGCGCAAGCCGTGACCAGCAGCAGCACACCCAACGCCATCAATCGCGCCACATGCATTCGCATCATTGCATCCTCACTGCGGTGCAGCATCCGGTTCGGCGGGGCGCAGACGCTCGAAGCGCACCCGTTCTACTCGCATCCCGTCCATCGTCTCCACGCGCACCTCATAATCGCCGTAGCGAACACTGTCACCCACCGCTGGAATGCGGTTGAGTTGTTCAGCCACATAGCCGCCGAGCGTGGTGGATGAGGCTTCTTCGCTCAACTCACCAAAACGCTCCGCCACTTCGGTCAGGCTGGTCAGGCCGTCCACAAGGTTGTCGCTGCCTTCGGTGGGGGCGGGGTCGGCAGTGTCGAACTCATCGCGCACATCCCCCACCAGCAGTTCGATCACATCTTCCATCGTCGCCACGCCCGCCATGCCGCCGTATTCATCCAGCACCACCGCCAGATGCGTTTTGCTCTCCTGCATCCGCCGCAGCAGACGATCTACGCTCAACGTTTCAGGAACGAACAGCGGTTTACGCAGTAGATTGGTCAGGTCACAGGCGGCCTCACGGTGCGCCAGCATATCTGGCTTGGCGATCACCCTGTCCAGCAGGTCTTTGGTCATCAACAGGCCGACCACATTATCAATCGTCTCGCGGTAGACGGGATAGCGCGAATGGTGATGCGAAGCGATGATGGACAGCATCTCGCCCAGCGGCGCATCGGCATCAATCGCATCCACCTCCACACGCGGTTGCATCACTTCCTGCACCTGAATATCGCTGAAATCGAAAGCGCGGCGCAGCAGGGTTTCTTCGCTCTCCTGCAAATAGCCGGCCTCGCGGCTGGAACGCACCAGCATTTCCAGTTCTTCCGGCGAATGCACGGCGGAGTGTTCGTTGGTCACTTCAAAGCCCATCATCCGAACAATCCGGTTGCCGATGCCATTCATCAACCGGATGACGGGACGGAACAGCAGCAGAAACCACGTCACCGGACGCACCACCACCAGCGTGGTCGC
>CAIVEA010000927.1 GCA_903904765.1 uncultured Chloroflexota bacterium | reverse complement strand
GAACGATGGTTCCGCTGCCGAACAATGATATTGACACCGATCAGATCATTCCGGCGCGTTACCTGAAAGTGACCGATAAGAACGGTCTAGGGGCGGCTTGTTTCTCGGACTGGCGCTACAACGCTGATGGTTCGCCCAAGCCGGAGTTCCCGCTGAATCAGCCGCAATATCAGGGTGCGGCGGTGCTGATCGGCGGACACAATTTCGGTTGCGGCAGTTCGCGTGAACATGCGCCGTGGGCGCTGGTCGGGGCAGGCTTCAAAGCCATTGTCAGCACGTATTTCGCGGATATTTTCAACGGCAATGCGCTGAAGAACGGTTTGCTGCCGATTGTGGTGGATGCTGAAACACACCAGCAATTGATTAGCCTTGCAGCAGAAGACCCGCAAGCACAGGTCAGTGTGAACCTCGAACAACAAATACTGACGCTGCCTGATGGTCGTGCGGTGAAGTTCCCGATTGATCCGTTCTCGCGTTACTGCCTGCTGAACGGTGTCGATCAACTGGGCTTCCTGTTGGGACTTGATGGTACGATCAACCAGTATGAAGATGCGAATCCGGCACGAGTACATACGACTGCCTGATAAGGAGAACTACCCATGAATGTTGCCATCTACGATACTACTCTGCGTGATGGCACGCAGCGCGAGGGCATCTCGCTCTCGGTTGCCGACAAGATCAAGATCGCCAAGTTGCTCGATCAGTTCGGCGTGGCCTATATCGAAGGCGGTTGGCCGGGTTCAAACCCGAAGGATGCAGCTTTCTTCGAGGCGGCTAAGACGATTGAGTGGAAACATGCCAAAGTCGCGGCTTTCGGCTCGACCTGCCGCAAGGACAGTGACCCGGCGACTGACCCGAACATCATCGCGCTGGTGGACGCGCAGACCCCGGTGGTGACGGTGGTGGGCAAGACTTCCATGCTGCATGTGAAGGATGTGCTGCAAACCACGCCGGACGAAAACCTGCGTATGATCCGTGAAAGCCTGCGCTACCTGAAGAGTCTTGGCAAAGAGATCATCTACGATGCCGAGCACTTCTTCGACGGTATTAAGCTGGATATGGAATATGCGCTGGATACGATTGCGGCGGCGCTGGAAGGCGGCGCAGATGCGGTTGTGCTGTGCGACACCAATGGCGGTTCGATGCCGTGGGAAATCACGGAATACGTCAATACGGTGAAGAAGGCGTTCCCGTCTGCTTCCGTCGGCATTCACACGCATAATGATGGCGAGTTGGCTGTGGCGAACACGCTGGCAGCGGTGCAGGCCGGCGCGACTCAGGTGCAGGGGACGATCAACGGCTACGGAGAACGCTGCGGGAATGCCAACCTGTGCAGTATTATCCCCGATCTGGAGCTGAAGATGGGCTTCAAATGCTTGCCCGAACCGGCACATTTGCAACACCTCACATCACTGTCGCGCACGGTGGCGGAAATTGCCAACCTCGCGCCGGATAATCATCTGGCGTATGTGGGAAAGAGCGCGTTCGCGCATAAGGGCGGCATTCATGTGGCAGCGATTCGGCGTAACGTAGATAGTTACCAGCATATTGACCCGTCGCGGGTGGGCAACGAAATGCGTGTGCTGGTGTCTGACCTTTCGGGGCAGGGGAATCTGCTCAGCAAGGCAGAAGAATTTGGGATGGATGTCACCCGCGATGAGGCGCTGCGCGTGCTGGACGAAGTAAAGCGGTTGGAGAACGAGGGTTTCGTGTTTGAAGGCGCGGAGGCTTCAGTGGCCATCCGGTTGCATCGTTCCAAACCGGGGTATAAGCCGATCTTCTCACTGCTGGATTTCACGGTGATGGTGGCTGACCACGACGGGCATCAGGTTTCGCAGGCGATGGTCAAACTGGATGTAGAAGGCGACATTGTGCATACGGCGGCGGAAGGCAACGGGCCGGTGAACGCGCTCGATCTTGCGCTGCGGAAAGCACTGCTGCCGCGTTACCCGCAATTGGCGGATTTCCAACTGGCAGACTATAAGGTGCGTATCCCTGATGGCAACAACGGCACGGCGGCCACAACCCGCGTGCTGATTGATACGCAAATGGGGACGCAGCGGTGGAGCACAGTGGGCGCTGGCACGAACATCATCCAAGCGAGCTGGCTGGCGCTGGTGGACTCGGTGGAGTACGGGATTACGCTCGGAAGCGTGGAAGCCGTCAAGGATACCGGAGCAGCAGACTAACGTTTGATGGGTGCGGTGGTCGCACCAAGAACAGGATCATTACGGGCTGGTCAATTCCAGCCCGTTTTCATGAGGAGAGTGCAGAGATGAAAGCTACGATTACCGTATTGCCGGGGGATGGCATCGGCCCGGAAGTGACCTCGCAGGCGGTGGAAGTCCTGTCGAAAGTCGCATCCAAGTTCGGTCATGAGTTCCAGTTTCATGAAGCGTTGATGGGCGGTTGCGCGATCGACCAGACTGGAAGCGCCCTGCCGGATGAAACGATACGCACGGCTGAAAGCAGCGACGCGATTTTGCTGGGCGCTGTGGGCGGGCCGAAGTGGTCTGACCCGACGGCGAAGGTGCGCCCGGAGGACGGCTTGCTCAAGATTCGCAAGCATTTTGATCTGTTCGCCAACCTGCGCCCGGTGAAGGCGTATCCGGCGCTGGCGCAGCATACACCGCTGCGTCCCGACTTGCTGGAAAAAGTGGATATGCTGTTCGTGCGCGAATTGACGGGCGGCATCTACTTTGGGCCGCGACAGGAACAGGGCGATGGCGACAAGGCCTATGACACCGAACTGTACACCACGCCGGAAGTGGAGCGCGTGGCGCATGTGGCGTTCCGCGCTGCACAGGGACGGCGTGGCAAGCTGGCTTCGGTGGATAAGGCGAACGTGATGGCGAGTATGCGGTTGTGGCGGCGCACGGTAGTGCGCGTTCATGAGGATTATCAGGATGTGGCGCTGGAGCATGTGTTGGTGGATGCCTGCGCGATGTACCTGATGACCCGTCCGGCGAGCTTCGATGTGCTGGTCGCCCCGAATATGTTTGGTGACATCCTGAGCGATGAAGCATCGGTGCTGGCAGGTTCGCTGGGGATGCTGCCCTCAGCTTCGCTAGGGTCAGCTAAATTCGGCCTGTATGAGCCGATTCACGGTTCTGCGCCGGATATTGCCGGACAGGGCAAGGCCAACCCGACAGGCACGATTTTGAGCGCGGCGCTGCTGTTGCGTTATAGCTTGGGGCTGGAACAGGAAGCGCAGGCAGTGGAACAGGCTGTCGAAGCGGCGCTGGCTTCGGGCGCACGCACGGCGGATATTGCCCCGCGTGGTGGCAGCTTCACCAGCACCACCGAGTTTACGCAGACCATTCTGGGCGCACTGTAGTTCGTCACTCTGGTTTTTTCTGCACCCCTCTGGCTTGCTGTGACGGTGGGTTAGAGGGGTGTTTTTATTCTATTGACGCACGAACATCACTCTAAATTCTTGCGGCGCTTTTCGCGCAGCGTGAAGTTTTCGTCGTCGGGCAGTGGTTCGGGCTGGGGAGGGATGGAACCGGGGACGCTGCTAAACACGAAGCGATCTGTCATCGGCACAGATTGTTCAGATGAAGGGGTTTCGTTGATCGCGTGTTCGCGGTGCTGCACTTCGTGTATGGCGAGGCCGGAGAGTAGGAACATCAGCCGCCGCCCGCCTAAGGGCATGGATTTCCATGTGATCGCCCGTAGGGCGCAGAGCGCGAGGGCGATGAAATATTCCGACCAGTCGTCAGTGTCAGTCAGGCATTCGCGGGCGATGTCGCGGATAGTGCTGACAGTAGACATTGCGGAAAGCAGGCTGATATTTTCGAGGGGCATGGGGTGGCCGCTGCTGATGGCTGCCACACAGGCGAGAATTTGACGGGCAATATCCCAGCGCACACCCGCCAATGGCATGACACCATCACCGAGCATGCTCACTTCTAGCGAAGCCCAATCGAACAGCGTGTGACCGTCGCGGGTTTGCCCGAAGTCAATTAGCCACAGGCTCTGGTTGGGGCCAGAGATGATGTTGCCGAGGTGCATATCCCCATGAATCTTGCTCATAGAGCCGTTCACATAGCGTTCTAGCATATCCTCATAGAGCAAGATGGGGTTAGGGAGTTGCAGATCGCCACAGGGGATGGTGCGGGCGCTGAAGTCGAAATCTGGCTCTAGTTCCACCATCGAGTCGGCCATCATTTCGAGTCGCGTTTTCCATACTTTGCCCGTGATGCGGTCTAGCGTTTGTCCCCGGTAGTACGAGGTTTTCTCGAAGTTGCAGCCGCGCACATCCACGCGGTAGGCGCGTTTGTCGGCTTCTGCGCCGTAGCCAGCGGCCAGTTTAAGCACGCCATTGTCGCGGTCAATGCGTTGCACGACGAAGTTTTCGATCACGATGGGATCGCCACACTGAAGGAATTTGATGCGGTTGTTGAGGTGGGCACGCTTGACGGGAACGCGCAGCGCCATAGCATTTTGCGGAATTTCAGCCGCATCGCAGATGTCAATGGTGAGGACGGGCGGCACCAACCAGTCGTATTCCTGCCACGCCTGAAAGCGATATGGGCGTTTTTGTTGCCACCATGCTCGCCGGAATTGCTCGTAGAGTTCGCGCTGGAGCATGTTGCCCAGCCCGCCCGTACCGAGCGTTTGAACGCGGTTGCGTAAATCCATCGGGGGCGCGCCGCTGCTGGCGACCAGTGTGTATTTAAGACCCGCCAAGCGCGGAGATTCGGGCGCGACGGGGCGATCTTCCAAGCGGGCCGTTTGCAGGGGGAGCGCCATTTTGACGAAGGATTCGTAACGCTGATGCTCGTCTAGAATATTGTCGGACTGATCTATTTTGACCACGACGGATGAATCTTCGCGGCCATCGGCTTGAATGGGGGTGACAACGAGGATGAGCGCGTTGCGGAAACCCGTCAGGCGGCGGTCAACCCGGATGCGCGTGTAGTCGTTGAACATGCGGCGCAGCACGAAAAGCTGTTCGCCATCAATGGACTCGCTGGGGTCAAACAGGTCGCTAAATTCCACACGAATATCGAGGGGTTGTGGGTCACGAATGGGCGTGTAGGTTTTGGCGTTTTCCGACAGTTGTTGAATATTGATGTTGAGCCGTTTGAGGACGCGAATGGGCAAACTGTCGTTTTCGGCGAGAATGGCCGTCAGCAGTTCACGCTCGGTGGCTTCGGAGAGTTCGGCATCGGCGGCTAAATCGGCAGCCACATCGAGGATGATCTGTGCGCGGGGAGTGTAGGGAATGCCCACCCAGAAACGCTGGGCTGTGCCTTTTTCGGCGCGGCGGCGCAGTGCATCCATCACATATTCAGCATGCAACCCTTGTTCCTCAAGTACGCTGGCAGTGATGCCGCCGCGTATCTGGAGCATAGCGATGAATAGATGCTCCACACCTAAGTAATGGTGTTGTAGCTGTACCGACTCCTGCCGAGCGTTGGCGAGAATATCGCGGATCGGGATAAGTGCCATAGCTTACGCAATTGTGCTTTCGTTCTGAATACGCATCCATGTATGTCCAACACGGAACATCTCGCCCGGTTCGATGGGAATAGTCCCTGTGACGCGGGCATCTTCATCACCGGCTTCGACGAATGTGCCATTGGTGCTTTTGAGGTCTTGAAGCCACCAGCGATTCTGCTCCCAGCGCAAATAGGCGTGCAGACGGCTGACAAAGCTATCGTTCCGCAGACAGAGATCGCTATCCTCGCGCCGTCCGATGCTGATGAGCCAACGATTGGCTTCGGTTTCCCACTGACCGTCACTATTGTCCGTGTGGTAATGTAGTTGCAGGCCATCATCCACACCACTCATAATCATCAGATCGAGCATCAATTTCAAGACAGTTCCCTGTGTGTTGTATCCATAATGCAGATTATACCTGAAAATCAGCGTGGGATTTGCTTGCCGTTTGTACGAATATGTGTTATGATGCTCCGCAATTGCATATCTTCACTCTTATGAAGAGCGGTTGAGGGAACGGCCCTTTGAAACCGCGGCAACCCCCACTCAATGGGAAGGTGCCAAGTCCGTCGGCAGTGTTGCTGGCAGATAAGAGAGAACGCCTAAAGTGTTAAACGCTTAGGTGTGTACTCTAAGACTTCAAGCCGAAGTCTTTTTTGTTAGCAGACTCCGACCCGATGTGACATCAAGCCGCATCGGGTTTTTTATTGTGAGGTCTTGTATACAGGAGAAATCATCGTGACGCTCCACGATCTGGACAAGCATCTAGGCAACCTCTCGGACGAATCGGCAGCGAACAAGGAACCGGGTGGCAGCACCCGTTCGGTGCATGGCGGCACGAAGCGGCGCAAAGCCTTCAACAGCTTGAATACGCCGATTGTCCAGACGGCCACCTATACGTTTGGTGATACGCAAGAACTAATTGATTTCATGGAACGTAAGACATGGGGCGATGGTGATGACCGTGAGGAATACGGGCGCTATGGCAACCCGACGGTTTCGGCGGTGGAACGCAAACTGGCGGCGCTAGACGCGGGCGAGGATGCGGTGCTGTATGCTTCGGGCATGGCGGCGGTCACATCCATTCTGCTGTCTATTCTTCCATCGGGCGCACACATCATCATGACGGATGACTGTTACCGCCGCACACGTCAGTTCGCGCTGACGTTCCTGAAGCGGTTCGGCATCGAGACGACGGTTGTGCCGATGGGCGATTATGACGCGATGGAAGCGGCTATCATCCCCAAGAAGACGCGCTTCATCATCTCGGAAAGCCCGACTAACCCGTATCTGCGCGTGGCTGATCTGGAACGCATTGGGCGCATCGGCAAGAAGCATCGCGTCCTGACGCTGATTGACAGCACGTTCGCCACACCCATCAACCAGCGCCCGCTGGAGTGGGGGATTGATTTCGTGGTTCACAGTGCGACCAAGTACCTGTCCGGTCACAATGACTTGCTGGCCGGCGTGGTAGTGGGGAAGGGTGATCGCATCAAGGCGCTGCGGGATGCGCGTGGCGTGTTGGGCGGGATTGTTGACCCGCAGAATGCTTACCTGCTGGATCGCGGCATCAAGACGTTAGGCGTGCGCGTGGATCAGCAGAACCGCACCGCGTTGGCGGTGGCACGTTTCCTTGAATCGCACCTGCACATTGAACGGGTGTGGTATCCCGGGTTGCCGTCGCACCCGGAATACCGGATTGCTGCGGCGCAGATGACGGGTTTCGGCGGTGTGGTGAGCTTCGAAGTGGCGGGCGATTTGAAGGCGACCAGCAAGTTCATT
Organism: uncultured Chloroflexota bacterium; assembly: GCA_903904765.1. The sequence goes on along the minus strand of CAIVEA010000927.1, from coordinate 438 downwards.
GATCGGCTGAAGATTCCGTATATCGCGCCGAGTCTGGGCGGGGTGGAAAGCCTGATCGAGCAGCCTGCGCTGATGAGCTACTACGAAAAAACCACCGAGGAACGGCTGGCGCTGGGCATCAAGGACAATCTGGTGCGGTTTGCCATCGGCATCGAAGACACCGATGATATTCTGAACGATCTGGATCAGGCGCTGTCGGTGGTCTAGCGCAGTTCAGACTTTTCCATGCAGCAAAACAGGGGCCGAGCGCCCCTGTTTTTATTGCTGCGTGGATGCTGTTTAGTTGGGTTCGCGGATGGCGAGAATTTCGGACAGCGCCGCGACGGTGGCTTCGGACTGGTACAGGTGGTTGGGATAGTGCGCTTCGATGTTGTCCAGTTGGTTGCTGTGGTAGTTAATCACCGCGTCGGCATCTTTGAGGACGTGACCTGTGAGAAT
>CAIVEA010000926.1 GCA_903904765.1 uncultured Chloroflexota bacterium | reverse complement strand
ATGCCGTAGAACCCCGGCGTGACCGCCCGCATCTCTTCCCAGATAGCCTCAGCGTTCGGGTAATCGAAGCCGGCAGATTGCGCCACGTTCAGTAGCGATTCCATCCGCCGCGCCACCTCGCACACGATCTCCCAGTCAGGGCGAGACTCGCCCACCAGCGGCAGCGCCCACCGGATGCGCTGCACACGCCGATCGCTGTTGGTGAATGTGCCATCTTTCTCCGCAAAGCTGGCGGACGGCAAAATCACATCGGCGATTTCACTGGTTTCGTTCATGAAAATATCAATACACACCATGAAATCGAGTGCTTCGAGGGCATGCTGCGCGTGGGCGAGGTTGGGTTCGCTCATCAGTGGGTTTTCGCCCATGACCACCAGCGCCTTGATCGTCCCCAGAAGCGCCCCGTCCACAATCTCGGTCACGGTCAGGCCGGGGGTGGGCGACAGGGACGTATGCCATGCTGACTCGAACCGCGCCCGCACCTCCGGGACTTCCACGCTCTGATAGGCGGTGAAGACATGCGGCAGCCCGCCGCTATCCGAACAGCCCTGCACATTGTTTTGCCCGCGCAGCGGATTCAGCCCTGTACCCGGTTTGCCGATGTGTCCGGTCATCAGCGCCAGATTCGCCAGCGCCAGCGCATTATCCGTGCCATGCGTGCTCTGGCTGATGCCCATGCCCCAGTAGAACGCAGCACGTTCGGCTTGGGCATACAGCCGCGCCGCCGCCCGGATGTCCTCCGCTGGCACGCCGCTGACCGTTTCCGCCCATTCCGGCGTGAACGCCTCCAGCGACTCTACGTAGGACTCAAAATCCTCTGTCCGTTCCTGAATGAACGCAGGGTTATAGAGCTTTTCGGTGACAATCACATGCGCCATCGCCTGATACACCGCCACATCTGTACCCGGCTTCTGCCGCAGCCACAGCGTCGCAAAATCCGTCAGTTCGATCTGGCGCGGGTCAATCACAATCAGCTTTGCGCCGTTTTCGCGCACCGCCCGCTTCAGGAACAGACTGATGACCGGATGCGTCTCGGTGGTGTTGCTGCCCGTGACAATGAACGTATCCAGATGTTCCATTTCAGCGATGCTGTTGCTCATGGCGCTGGAGCCGAGGGCGAGCTGCAATCCGGTGACGCTGCCGGCATGGCACAGGCGCGCACAGTGATCTACATTGTTGGTCTTGAGGACAGCCCGCATCCACTTTTGCAGCACATAATTGTCTTCGTTGGTGGCTTTGGCACAGGCATAAGCCGCCACACTATCGCCGCCCTGCCTGCGGACAATCTCCGCCAAGCGCGTACTGACAAGCGAGAGCGCCTCCTCCCAACTGGCCTCCCGAAATTCACCGCTGCCCCGTGCGCCGCAGCGAATCAACGGCTTGGTCAGCCTGCCGGGATGTGTGGTGAAATCCGTACCGAAGCGCCCTTTGACGCACAGATTGCCATAATTGGGTGCGCTGTCAAACGGGGCACTCACGCGGAAAATCAGGTTGTCGCGGATATGCAGATTCATCTGGCAACCGACCCCACAATAAGGGCAGGTCGTCCGCACACTGCGATCAGGCGTAATAGGCATATTCATAAATGGTGACTCGAAATACTTTTCAGACGATTATAACCCAATTTCAGCAGCGCACTGCACAACCCGAATCGCAGATAACAACCTAAAATCGTCTATCCGCGCATCATTGCTAAGCTGATTCTATAATGAGTGCATCATCGGTTCGTCCGCCAGTGGGGGAAAAACGATGCGAATGCTCGTCACCGGAGGTAGCGGGTTTTTAGGCGGACGTTTGGCGCAGATGCTCTCCGCACAAGGGCATGAGGTCGTCGTCCTTGCGCGGCATTCCAGCGACTTGCGGCATCTAAGCGCCTATCAGTTGCAGATCGCCTATGGTGACATCCGCGACAAAGACAGCCTGCGCCGCGCCCTGCACGGTTGTCAGGTGGTCTACCACTGCGCCGGACTCTCCACCGACTGGGCGACATTGGCGCAATTCGCCGAAACGAACATCAACGGCGTACAGAACATCCTCGACTGTGCAGTGGAATTGCCCGCGCTGGAGCGTTTCGTACATATCAGCACCACCGATGTCTATGGATACCCGTTGGTGGCCTGCGACGAAACGCACCCGCTGGTGGATGTCGGCCTACCTTACAACCGCAGCAAACTGCGGGGGGAACAACTCGTCGGGGATGCCGCCCGCCGCCACAGGCTACCCATCACCATCTTCCGTCCGGCCTGCATCTACGGACCACGCGGGACAGAATTTGTCGGGCGTATGGGTGACCAACTCCGCAGCGGTTTCCTGCCCTTGCTGGATGGCGGGCGCACCCATGCCGGGCTGATCTATGTGGACAACGCGGTTAACGCCCTGATCGCCTGTCTGGAACACCCTGCCAGCATCGGGGAAGCCTATAACCTGCGCGACGATTTCGCGGTGTCGTGGCGCGAATATATCGCCGCCTTCGCCGCCCACCTCGGCAAAAAAGCCCCGACACTCAGCCTTCCATCCGCGTGGGCGCTGCGTGCCGCACGCCTCCTCGAAGGCACGTTCCACACGTTGCACCTTTCCGCACATCCCGTAGTCACCCGCCACGCCATCCTTGTCCTGTGCCGCGATCAGGGCTATGCCATTGACAAGGCTCGGCACGATCTCGGTTTCACAACCACCATCGGCCTTGAGGAAGGGCTGGAACGATCCATCGCGTGGTATCGCAATCGCTCATCCTAGCCCTCAGCTTCGTACCTATCGCTCAGGCCAGCGACTCGCCGTTGGAACGAATCACATCGGCATACCAGTAAGCCGAGTCCTTCAGCGTGCGCTTCTGGGTGCGGTAGTCCACATGAATCATCCCGAAGCGGTGTTTCATGCCTTCGCCCCACTCAAAATTGTCCAGAATCGACCAGTGCAGATAACCCGCAATCGGCACGCCGTCCTGATGCGCCCGGCTGAAATTCAGCAAATGCCGCGCAGTATAGTCAATACGCTGCGGGTCATGCACCTTGCCATCCAAGCTCACCCAATCGGAGTTGGAAAGGCCGTTCTCGGTAATCAGCACCGGCAGCTGGTAACGTTCGTACAGGAAGCGCGGCCCCCAGTACAGCACTTCCGGCGTAATATCCCAGTGGAACGCCGTGATCGGGGAACCCATGTGCTTAGGCACGGTGGCGAACCCGCTGTTCGCGTCCGCGCTGACGTACTCGCCCCAGTAGACATTCAGGCCGAAAAAGTCATAAGGCTGATGAATGGTCGGCAGGTCGCGTTCAAAATCCTCCGGCATCATCGCTTCGACGGCCTTCAGTCCCTCCTGCGGATAGCGCCCGAACATCACCGGATCTGTCCACCAGTTCAAATGCCACAATTCAGGATGGGTGGTGTCGAACATGAAGTTACGCGCCGCCGTGATGTTCGCCTCACTTTCGGTCTGCGGGATGCCGATACGCCCGTTACCCGCCATGCTAATCTGGGCATCGGGGCGGGCCGCACGAATCACCAGCGAGGCTTTGCCATGCGCCATCAGCACATGATGGGCAATCCGAAAGCCATCCGCTTCCGACAATTGATCGCCGGGCGCATGAATCCCACTCAGATGACCCAGCACTGTGAACACCGACGGCTCGTTCATCGTCATCCAGAAGCGAACGCGATCACCGAGGACGTTCATGACCACCTGTGCATAGTCCGCGAACCAGTCGGCGCTGTCGCGGTTCAGCCACCCGCCGCGATGATACAGCGCCAGCGGGAAATCCCAGTGGAACAACGTCACATACGGCTCGATGTGGTTCTCCAGCAGTTCGTCAACCAACCGATCATAGAACTCCAGCCCCTGCTCGTTCACCCGCCCCACCCCGTGCGGTAGAATACGCGACCATGACAACGACAGACGATAGGCCGCCAGTCCGATCTGCCGCATGAGCGCCACATCTTCCTTGTAGCGGTGGTAATGGTCGCAGGCCACATCACCCGTATGACCATTGTGCGTCTTTCCAGAACGGTGTGAAAAGGCATCCCACACCGACAATCCACGATCATCCGTGTTATAAGCCCCTTCGATTTGATAAGAAGCCGCTGCTGCACCCCACACAAAATCTTTTGGAAACCGCATCATGGTCATCCTTATAAAAACTATGCCTCTCATTTGACAGGTCTTATTTTATGTCATAAAATAAGTGCAGGCAAGCAAATGGAGTATGCCTACATGGTCATAACCACCACCGGATACGCCGTTTGCGCCCTTCTAAAAGGATTGTTATTGAACTTTAGAGATCACTATTCACCTTGAAAGCCATCGTTCAATCTCCTAAACGCACTGTTGACCTTCGCACGATCAATCGGCAGATTGTTCTGCGCTGCCTGTACTTCGATGGGCCGATGAGCCGCCTCGAACTCAGCCAGCAATCCGGGTTGAGCGTGGCAACTGTGACCAATCTCATCAACGAACTGCTCAAAGAAGAAATCGTCATCGAAACCGGACAGGTCGAATCCGAAGGTGGGCGACCCCGTACCATCCTTGCGGTCAACCCACAGCACGGCTACTTTGTGGGCGTAGATGTAGGCGAAACGCAGGTGCAGCTCGATCTGTTCGATCTCACGCTGAACAAGCTCGATACCGTGCAGTATCCGGTATCCTCCCCTGACAATTCCCCGCAGACCTACCTCGATCACATTGTCGCAGGTCTGAATCACCTCCTCGTCACCCACGCACTATCCTCCGACATGATCTTGGGGGTGGGCATCGGCCTGCCGGGGATGGTCGAACGCAGTGGGCAACACCTAGTTTCCGCACCCATCTGGAAGTGGCAAAACGTGGCCTTTGGCGAAATGCTCCGAGCGCAAATCGCCCTTCCCTTCTACCTCGACAACGGCGCGAAGGCCATGACCCTCGCCGAGTCGTGGTTCGGCGCGGGACGGGGCTACAAAAACCTCATCACCATCCTCATCGGTACGGGAATCGGTTCGGGCATCATCACCGACGGCACGCTCTACCGGGGGCCGACCAACAGTGCGGGTGAGTTCGGGCATACTATCATTGTGTTGGATGGTCGTTCCTGTCGTTGCGGCAGTCAGGGCTGTTTAGAAGCCTACGCCGGAGCGCAGGGCATCATCGAAACGCTGCGAACTGTAAACCCCGCCAGTCCGCTGCTGCTGGAAAGCCAGTTGCCTAACCAGCAGCGTACCGTCGTCCACCATATCGTACAGGCGGCGGAACAGGGCGATCCATCCGCCCTCCAAACCTTGCACCTCACCGCGCACTACCTCGGCGCGTCCATCTCCAATCTGGTGAACCTATTCAACCCTGAGAAGATCATCGTGGGAGGTTGGGTAGGTCTGGAAATGGAACAAGCCATTCTCGACGATCTGCGCGACTGCCTAAACCGCTATGCCCTCCCGCTATCGCGCACGATGGTTCAAATGGATGTATGCCAGTTGGGACAGGATGCCACCTGCATCGGCGCGGCCTGTCTGATTCTCGATCAGTTCCTTTCAGGGAACGCTGAATTTATGAGGCGGGTGGCTGTGTAACACAAACAATATGTCTTGACAGGATGGCATACTTAGCATAGCATGAGTTTATACAAGACTTAAAATAAGTTTTAATGAAACCAATCTATACATCATTTGCCTCTACTTATTCGCGCATCCTCGCCCTGTATCAAGGCTTTGCACTTGAAATGCGAGGTGGATTTTTCGCACCCCGGCTGTCGGCTCACTCCATTCCGGTTATTGCCCTGTTCGCCCTGTTCCTCACCCCGTTATCGCCTACCAATCACATGCCTATGAACGCCCAATCACAATCGCCTGTGCCCGTCAGCGTATGGCTGACCCTGCCCGACCAGAGCAAGCTCCTGAGTAGCCAACCCGAACTGGCTTTCGCTGCTTCCGATGCCTCCACCGATGGTATTTACACCATCGCGCTCGACGACACCCGGCAATATCAGCGCATGGAAGGCTTCGGCGCTGCCATGACCGACTCTTCGGCATGGCTATTTATGCGTATCCTGAATGAGCAACAGCGTGCCCAAGTGCTGAGCGACCTGTTCACGAGGCAAGGGAACGGCATCGGCTTGAGCTACGTGCGTATCCCCGTCGGCGCGTCGGACTTCGCGCTGCACGACTATTCGTATAACACGCTGCCACGCGGCGAAACCGACCCCATGCTGGAGAAGTTCTCCATCAACTACGACGAAGCCTACATCATCCCCGCACTGCAAAGCGCACTCGCGCTCAATCCGCAGTTGCGCTTCATGGCCTCCCCTTGGAGTGCCCCCGGATGGATGAAAGACGGCGGTCAGTTTCACGGCGGTTCGCTCCTACCGGAATACCAGCAGACCTTCGCGGACTATCTTGTGCGCTTCATTCAGGCCTACGCCGAACACGGCCTCGTGATGGACACCATCACGCCGCAAAATGAGCCGCAGCACGAAACCGATGGCTATCCGAGTATGCTCATGTCACCGGATGCACAGGCCGCTTTCGTGCGCGACTATCTGGGGCCGGCGCTGCGGCAATCCGGCCTGCCCACCCGCCTGCTCATCTTCGATCACAACTGGGATTTGTGGCAGTACCCCATGCGCGTTCTGTCAGACCCGGCAGCGGCGGCCTTCGTAGATGGTGTGGCCTTCCACTGCTATGGCGGCGATGCCCGCAACCAGTCCAGCCTGCACGCAGCCTACCCCGACAAGGGCATCTGGTTCACCGAATGTTCCGGCGGTGACTGGTCACCCGGTTTCGCCGGAAACTTGAGCTGGAACTTGCACAACCTCGGCATTGGCAACATCCGTAACTGGGGCAACAGCCTGCTCCTGTGGAATCTGGCACTGGATGAGTACAGCGGCCCGCAGAACGGCGGTTGCGAGGACTGCCGGGGTGTCGTCACCATCAACCAGACCACCGGAGAAGTCTCCTACAACGTGGAATACTACGTGCTAGGACATTTCAGCCGCGTGGTTGACCCCGGCGCTTATCGCATTGACTCCACCGCCTACAGCGAAGGCCAACCTGAAAATGTCGCCTTTATCAATCCCGATGGGAGTCTGGCACTGGTCGTCCATGCCACTCGCCCCGTTACATTCGCTGTGATATGGCAGAGCAAGCGATTGACTTACACCCTGCCAGCCGGAGCCGTCGTCAGCCTGAAGTGGGGAGGTTCAACACCAACAACCTAACGCAGAGGGAGGGAGGTTGCCCATCATCGCACATCAAGACGCAGGCAACAGAATTTCGGCAAAATGGATTTGTGTACAAGAAAGGTGACAACACGAAATGTCTGCAACTAGAAAACCCTTAACACTCTTGTGGCTGCTGATCTTCGTCTTGCTGGTGTCAGTATCCACCGCAGCCGCAGAAGCGCCCACCGAACCCCTGATGCTTCAGGATTTTGAAGGCCAGCCCGCGCTGGAAGACACCTATCAGGCGACCGCCACGATTGGCGATGTGGCGCAGACGGGCGTGGGTTCGCTCGCCAGCACCAGTACCGAAGGCGAATGGCACACGGTTGCGGCTGAACTCCAGAACGCTCCGGTGGACATCAGCGAATACGGTCAACTGTGCTTCTGGGTCTACGACACCACCGCTGCGGGCAACACCGTCGGCGTGAAACTGGTGGATGCTGCTGGCAAGGCCACCGAACGTTGGACGGACAACAAGGACGTGGGCAAAAACCCCAAGTCGGCACAGAACGAATGGACGTACATGTGCCTGAACCTGATGACCTACACCGGCATGGATTTGAAGGCCGTCAAGCAGATTCAGTTCACCATGTTCGCAGCGGGCGTGTACTACTTTGACGAAATCAGCGCCCAGATCGGCGTGGGGAATGAACTGGTACAGCCTTCCGTTCCCACCACCCTGATCCTCACTCCGGCGCAGGGCTTTGAAGCCGACAATACGTTCTATTCGGACTATCAGGCCGATGTCAGCCTCGGTGATGTGGCGCACAGCGGCAAGACCTCGCTCATGGCGACCTATGCCGAGGGCGAATGGCATGCTTTCGGCGCGTACCCCGAAACCCGCCCGATGGATGTCAGCGGTTTCGATGCCGTCTGCTTCTGGATTTACGACACCACCGCCAACAATGACGGCGCGGCGGCCAATACCGTCGGCGTGTCGCTGATTGACGCGGCGGGTGCTAAGAGCGAAGTCTGGACGGACAATGCCGATGGCGGCAGCAACCCCAAGACCGTGAAGGACGAATGGGTGCGGATGTGCGTCAACCTCTCGGCCTACACCGGCATTGACACGACCCAGATTGACAAGATTCAGTTCGCGCTCTACTGGGCGGGCACGTACTACGTGGACGACATCT
>CAIVEA010000925.1 GCA_903904765.1 uncultured Chloroflexota bacterium | reverse complement strand
TTAAGACCGAGGACACGTTGGCCGGGCGTGTGTATGCCAGCCAGCAACCGCTGCTGCTGGGCGGGAAGGGTCCGCATAAAGTAAAGACAGAGTATCTGGTGAATGCGCTGCTGTACGTCCCTATTCTGTACAAAGGACAGTGCATGGGCGTGCTGGGTGTGAATAACAAGCAGTCGGATGCGGTATTCAGTGCGCGGCATCAGGAATTACTCCAGAACCTCGCTTCATTTGCGGCGATTGCGCTGGAGAATGCCCATTCACATGAAGAAATGCTGGAACGCACTCGCGAATTGCAGACATTGGTGGAAGCCAGTCAGGTATTGAATAGCTCGCTCACGCTGGGGACGACCCCGATTGCGATATGCGACCAGTTGGCGCGTGTGGTGGATGTCAACCTGATCGAAATCTACGATTGGGATCGGTATGGAGAGCGCCTGCGTTTGCTGGCACGCCGCACCCGAACACTGTGGCCGCTGGGACAGGGGCCGGTGATTGACCTGAAAGCACGTCCGCATATTCACCGCGTCTTGTTGAATGGTCGCGTTTCACGCCTGTGGCGCGATGATGATACGCTGGATGCGTGGGAAATAGGCGCACTCAACCGGAATGGTTTGATGGGAATGACGATCGTTCCCATTCGTGGTGGCAATCAGCCGGTGGGCACGGTGTTCTTGTGTTTCGTTGATGAATCACGCCACGTTCCCGGCCCGGATGTCTATACCCGTATTCAGCAAATGGTACTGGAATTGCTGGTGGCGCTTCCTGATACCAGCACCAGTCGCGCTGCACCGCTGCGGATACTGGAGGAGATCAATCAACTGACAGATGCCGACTGGTGCGAAGTGGCGCTGCTTTCGCCCGATCAGCGGTATCTGAATGTGCATCTGGCAGTGGGTAAAGCAGTGTGGATGGATGGGCCGCAGCCTGTCATGGATTTGAAGAATGCGGCGGATTTGGTAGATGCGATGCAAGCCGGTAAGCCGATTATGCGCCATTTGGACACGCAATTGATTACGCCCAGCGTGCGTGCTTTGTTGGAGAAAACGTATAGTCAGTCTGTGCTGGGGTTGCCGATGTTGCAGCGTGGACAAGCGCAAGGGTTGGTGTTGTTCGGGGATGCGCGACGCGGACGTTCGTTCACCACCCGTGATGTGGATTTGGGGCGGGCGATTGTGAGCCAAGCAGCGACGGCGCTGGAAAATGCTCGTTTGTTCCATCATTTGGAACGTAGTCTCGCGGATTTGAAACAGGCGCAGGAACGGTTGGTGCAGACGGCGCGACTGTCCGCGATGGGTGAACTGGCGGCAGCGGTGGCGCATCAAATCAATAACCCGTTGACGACGATTATGGTGGATTCGGAACTGCTCCTGCTGGATGTGCAACCCACGACCCCCATGTACAAATCACTGCAATCCATTCACCGCGCTGGCAAACGTGCTTCCGGCGTGGCGCGGCGGTTGCTGGCGATTTCGCGGCCTTCTGACCCCGAATCGCCGCCAGCCAAGATTGATGTGGTTGATACTATTGAAGGTGTATTATCGCTGGTAAAATCTCATATTGAACGCGATCATATCCAAGTTATGTGGACTCCACCAGTGACACCGCTGCCGCCCGTATTGGCTGTGCCGGGGCAATTGGACGATATCTGGCTAAACCTTGTCATGAATGCTCATGATGCACTGGCAGGGCGGCCTGATGCTCGAATCGGGATTGAAATCGCTTGTGCCGGAGATGGGCCAATGGTCGTCCGCATCTGGGATAATGGCCCCGGCATACCCGCTGGGATTATTGAAGAAGTTTTTAAACCATTTTTTACGACGAAGCCAGTAGGTGAAGGAACAGGTTTAGGATTGCATATTTGCCGACAAACTGCCGAACGGGCGGGTGGCAGCATTACCGTTAAAAGTACGCCTCAGGTTGGCACAGAATTTACTGTTCAACTTCCGGTCAAACGAGGAAGGTCTGATTCATGACATACATTCTAGCTGTTGATGACGATCCTGAAGTGCTCGACACGTTAGGCCGTGTACTGGAGCGCGAAGCGTTTGATGTGGGGTTGGCGAAATCCGCAGCTGAGGCGCTGGAACGCTTAGATTTGCGGCATCCCGATGCCTTGATTCTGGACATTATCATGCCCGGTATGGATGGTATTACACTCTGCCGCCAACTTCGGCAAGACCCGCGTTTTTCGGCGCTGCCGATTCTGTTCCTGACAGCCAAAGGCTCGACGGATGATGTGGTGGATGGGCTGGATGCAGGTGCGGATGATTATGTGGTGAAACCGTTTGAACTGGCAGAATTACGGGCACGTATTTACGCCTTGCTGCGGCGTAGCTCCCGTGAAACACCCTCTGGCACCGTCCTCGAATTAGATGAATTGCGGTTGGATTCGGACACCTATCAGGTTTCAGTGCAAGGGCGGCGGATTCAATTGACCTCGACAGAGCATCGGTTGTTGCGCTATTTGATGGAGAATCCAAACCGGGCACTATCACCGTCGCATTTGTTGCAAGCCGTGTGGGATTACCCACCGGACACTGGTGATCCTGATTTGGTGCGGGCGCATGTGCGGAATTTGCGTGCCAAGTTGGAGAAAGATACTGATCACCGTTATATCCGCACTATTCATGGCGTGGGCTATATGATTTCGAGTTAGACATACATCTGCATTTGGGGAGTATTGCCGGTGGTGTCAAGACACATTCCCGGTTTTTTTGTGTGGAGGTTTCAAGACCTTCCTAAATTCACGAAATATTCAGGTCGTAAACTGTAACATCTGCCCGGGTTGGGGCTATACTTAAATTAGTTTTGTCGGACTGCATTGTTAGGATTGGTGTTGGCTATGTATAGATTGCTGATTGTGGACGATGATGCTGAAACCGTGCAGGTCATCCAACACTTTCTGGTTCGGGAAGGATACAGTGTAGATACTGTCCCTTCGGCTAACGCGGTGTGGCTGTGGCTGGAAGATGATACACCGGATTTGTTCCTTATCAGCACTTCGCTGTCTGAGATTGATGGACTCACGCTGTGTCGTCAATTGCGTGAAGATCGGCGTTACGCGGTCATTCCCATCCTGTTTATGACTGGGCACCCCGGTTATCACGCTGCTTCGGAGGCTTTGGATGCGGGTGGGGATGATTACATTCGTAAACCGTTCGCCCCGCGTGAACTGGTGGCTCGTATCCGGGCGCATCTGCGACGCTATGCAGGCGGCAACCGCGACCCGCTACCTATTTTGCGGTTGCAACCCGATAGCCTGACGATATGCGTGAATGATCGTAGTATTCCCCTGACACATGTGGAATTTGATCTGATGATGTATTTGTGTGGTCGTCCGCATTATCTCCATTCCACGCAGGATTTACTGTCGGATGTCTGGCAGTATCCGCAGGGGGCAGGGGATGGGGCGTTGGTACGGAATCATATCCGTAACTTGCGCCGCAAACTGGAACTCGACCCGGATCGTCCGGCGATCATTCAGTCTCGGCATGGGCGCGGATATTCGATACGAGCGCGGGTGCTGGTGGAAGACTCGCGTCACGTTACTGTCAGCTAATTCACCTCA
>CAIVEA010000924.1 GCA_903904765.1 uncultured Chloroflexota bacterium | reverse complement strand
CTTCACGCGAACGAGATGCCCGTCGTCCCGATGCGCGTGACCGCCCACCAGCTGAGCGCCGTCGCCATCACCGTGTCGTCGTGACCACCTGCTGGCGCTTGATACTGCCAGCCGTGCGCCCCGCGCTGGAGCGTGTAGGCCATCAGTTCGTGTTTCAGCACCGCGTCATCCAGCAGCGTAATGTCGCCGCGTTCCAACGCCAGCGCCAGCGCGTCAATCAGTGGCGGCTTGCTTTTGGCGCTGGTCACGAACGGACGCACGGGCAGCCCTTCGGCATGCAGCGCCTCGATGTTCACGCTGCCGATGCTGTTCTCCTCCGCCAGAATCAGCGCCGGACGATAACGTTCCGCCAGCGCCGCCAGCCGTCCACGCTGCTGCGCCCAACCAATATGGTTGAAGCGTTCCAGCCACACCTGCCGCCCGCCCCGCGTCATGACCGACACCGCCGTGAAGTCGTTCTCCTTGCCCCAGTCTACGCCGAACACCACCGCCTCATGGGGCTGTGCTTGCGGCTGTGCGGTGCAGGCGCGTTCCACCTGCCGGAACACCGCGCCGCCGTCCTCCAGAAAGGCCGCCTCGTACTCCTGCTGGAAGAAGCGTTCCGGCAGATCGCGCCGCGCCGCCTCGATCTCTGCTGGCGCGATGAATGGGTTGGCCGCCGTGCCGAAGCGCCAGCTATCCCATTCCGACCAATCTGGGTTCTGCCCGCGCTGGTACAGTTCCCAGAACCAGTTGCGCCCGCGTGGGGTGCTGCAAAACAACGCCCCGCCCGCGTAGTCGGTTAGCAGCGGACGGATGGCCGCGCCCCACACCTCGCCCGCTTCCATCAGCGCCGCCTCGTCCAGCACCACGTAATGATACTTGCGTCCGCGCACTGTCTCCGCCGCCCCTGCGCTCAGCGACCAGCATTCCAGCACACCGCCCGTCAGCAGTTCCAGCCGCCGCGCCGTGTCGCTGGCCTGCACCAGCAGCGGATGCAGCACCGCCTTCAGTTCGCGCCACACCTCACCGCCCATGCGAAAGGTAGGGGCGAAATAGGCCGTTCGCTGCCCGTCCAGCAGGCGGTTGGTCAATTCGTCCACCGCCACGCTGGTCTTGCCAAAGCGCCGTCCGCAGGCCAACACTTTGAAGCGGGCGGGTGACTGCGCGATCTGGCGCTGGGCGGGGTGCAGCGCCTTCAGCCGGATTTCAATCTCCATGAGGATTCCTGCCGTCATCATCGCGCACCACCCGCACCGTCACCCCGCCCTCGTCATCGGCGGCGGACGGCACACCGAGGTAGGTGTACAGCAGTTTGACGACAGCCGCCCATTCGCGGCTGTTCTCGGCCTTCAGCGTGTGACCATTCAGCGTCACCTCGCCGTTCAACACAAACTCCCAGATGGCCTGCGCCAACGCCTCCTGCGTGCTAGCCGGATTGAGATGTTGTTGCGGACGGGGCGGTGGAGCGGCTTTGCCCTTGCGCGGCAAAAAGCGCCCGCGTTTGTCACGGGGTAGGGTCATCCGTCAGCCTCCTTTTATCATCACCAGCGATTGCACAACAACCTCTTTTGGCAGTTCAACGCAACCTGAGCAGGTTAGGACAATGTGATATACAATGAGAGCGATTCAACCTGCTGTCGGGGAGGGTTAATCTTGTCTAGTGAAAAACTGCGTCAGGGCATCGAAGCAGCCCGTAAAGGCGACAAAGCAACCGCCCAGAAATTACTGCGGCAGGTGGTGGAGATAGATAAAGATAACGAAATTGCATGGATGTGGTTGGCTTCCACAATGGACAACCTGCAAGAGCGCAAACAGGCGCTGGAGCAGGCTTTACGCATCAACCCGGAAAACACACGGGCACAGGAAGCACTCAACCAGTTGAACGCCGCGCTGGGTACAACCAGTCCGCCACGCCGTCCGGGGCGTGGCCCCGGCGCTGTGCCGGACATCCGCAGCGTGCAGCAAAGCAGCGGCGGTGGCACACGGGTGCTGGTCGCCATCCTTGCGACAGTGGTGGCGCTGGGCGCGCTGGCACTGGTGATCTTCGCCATTATCAACAGCCGTGTTCCTGCCCCGCCTAATCAGGCCACAATTGCCGCGCAACAGGCGTTGTTGAACCTCACGCTTGCGCCCACCGCCACCATTGATCCCGACACCTATACCGCCACGCCTTTCTACGGCGTGATCGTCACCCCGCGTAATCCGGTGGATTTGCCGCCTACGTTCACCCCGACCTTTACTCCCACTGACGAGCCAACGGCTACGCCTACTGCCACGCCGTTCCCGCCCTCGATGGTGTTCCTGTTCTTCACCAGTCTGGGGTCGGGCGGGCAACCTGCGCTGTACCGTTCGCTGGGGGATGGCACGAGTGAGGCCGAAGTCGGTTCGGCCAGCCTCGGCTTTAGTGATGTGGCCGTTTCGCCGGATGGTCGGTTGATCGCCTTCGTGCGTACTGTCACCTACGATAAGGATGGGGTCAGCGTAACCGCGCCGGAACTGTTCATCGCTCCGGCAGGAACGCCCGATCAGGCTCGACAGGCCACACAGATTGGCGCATCACAGATGTCCTCACCCACATGGGCACCGGATAGCATCCAACTGATGTTCGTCAGCAATTTCGATGGCGATGCCGAATTGTGGACAATCACCGAGGACGGCAACAACCTGCGCCAGTTCACCTTCAACGATTTTGCTGATCGTGACCCCGCGTGGTCGCCAGATGGCAGCGTCATCCTGTACGCTTCCGAACAAGCTAACAAAGCCGGTTCCGGCCTGACCGAATTGTTCACCATCACGGCGGACGGACAGACCATCACTCAGATTACGGATGCCGAAGGGAGCAGCTATTCGCCCGCATGGTCGCGGGATGGCAAGTCCATCGTGTTCGCCAGTGACCGCAGCGGCGATGGCGACATCTATATCGCCGAAGCCAGCGGGCAGGCCACACGCTTGCTCACCTCGGACGACAAAGGCGCGGAAGACCGCAGCCCGGCCTTCATTCCGGTGGGCAATAATATCGTGTTCCTCTCCAACCGGGGCGGCGACTCATTCCAGTTATTCATGGTTGATCCGCGTGGCACGACAGTCAGCCGCTTGAGCGATAGCGGGCGCGACGTGCAATCGTTCGCCTACCGGCCTGACCCGACGCTGCGCTGAAAGCCCTCATCTCCTACCCCTTCTCCCTCAGAGCGAAGGGGATAAGTGCGGTGGGATTACACAATATAAAGAACACGCGCTAAACTCCGATGATGTTCGTGTGTTGAAGGATGGTATGGGATTGTGAGCGAGTCGAAAAACGTACAAGAACTGCTGAAGAAGGGCATCGAAGCCGCCCGCGCCGGACAAAAAGCCGAGGCGCGGCATTTCTTCGAGCAGGCGGTTGATCTGGACGACCAGAACGAGAAAAGCTGGATGTGGTTGGCCTCGGTCATGGATACGGACGAGGAAAAACGCCTGTGCCTGAGTAACGTGCTGCTCCTGAACCCGCTGAACGAACGGGCGCAGAAAGCGATGGCGCAGTTGGATGCCAAATCCACCAAGACCCGCGCCGATCAGGAAATCATCCCCGGTGTATCGCGGCGGGCGCTGCTGCTATTCGGCGGCGGCGGCGGCGCGGTAATCGTGCTGTTGATAGTCGTGTTCTCGATCATTCAGGGTGGTCGCAACGCCGCCGCCGAAGCCGAAGTCCGCAATGCGACGGCAACGGCGGATGCCGCGACCGCCGTTGT
>CAIVEA010000923.1 GCA_903904765.1 uncultured Chloroflexota bacterium | reverse complement strand
TCAAGGCAAGCTGATCGAAACATGGGAGCAAGATTTGGGCGTGTTGAGCAACGCCAACTTCCATTACCCACCACAAATCGCGCTGGCACATGCCGTCGCGCAGATGTGGGAGAACGGCCCGTTAGCCTCTGATGAGTACGATTTCCGCGAATTCAACCCGGATTACGTGATCGTTGGCCCGTTCGGGCAGTACACCAACATGTACCCGCAAGAGCGCCTGTCCGATTACACCCTCATTGAGACAATAGGCGCATATCAGATTTACGGGCATAATACACCTTAGTTGTCGTCTGATTATCGGGAGGAAGATAAGGATGCGGTTTCTGAACCACCGTAATGGAATTCGGTTCGTGCTGCTAGTGTGTGTGTGCCTCATCGTATCCACCCTTCCCGTAGATGCCAACCCACCCCGCGCAGCCTTCGCCTATCAGGGCGTGGACGCGCGGGTGTGCGCTAATCCCACCAACCCGATTGCAGCCGAAAACTGCCTGCCGGGAACCGATGAGTGGTTGATAACGCAGTATGCCGAAAAACTCGAAATTTACGCCTCCACCGACAGTGTACAAACTGGCGAAACGCTGGATTTTTACGTTCGCTCTCAAGAACCCTACCTGCTGACCATTTATCGGTTGGGTTATTACGGCGGGCTTGGCGCACGGGAAATGTTCGAGGAAGCGAACCTTCCAGCTACCGAACAACTGCCCTGTGGTCGCGCTGATGACACCGGATTGCGAACGTGCAGCAACTGGAGCCGTTCCTACAGCCTGACCGTGCCAGAAAACTGGGTTTCCGGCGTGTATATAGCACGGGTGCAGGCGGATAGCGGCGGACAGAATGAAACGGTGTTCGTGGTGCGCGAGGATGAGCGCAACTCCGCCATCCTATTCCAGCAAGGCTTCACCACCACACAGGCCTATAACAACTACAACGGCAAATCCACCTATGATTGGAACAGCGGCGTGTGCGTGACTGTGGCTGAAACGCCGCGTGCGGTGAAGGTGTCCTTCAACCGTCCGTACAACCAAACGCAAGGCGACCCCAACTATTTCTTTCGCGTGGATTACCCCATGCTGCGCTGGCTGGAACAGAACGGCTATGACCTGACCTATTCGACCAGCATGGATACGCACCGTTCCGGCAAAGCAGGTGCAAAAAACGAACTCCTCGACCATCAAATTTTCCTCTCTTCCGGGCATGATGAATACTGGTCGCAGGAAATGCGGGATGCGGTCACGGCGGCACGCGATGCCGGGGTGCATCTGGCGTTCATGGGTGCGAACAATATGTACTGGCGGGTGCGCTTCGAGCCTGATCCACTGACCCGTGAACCGGATAGCGTGATGGTGGTGTATAAGACCACCGAAGGCGGCCCGGTTGACCCCTCCGGCATTCACACCGGCACATGGCGCGACCCGCAGGGCGCGAACGACCCCGAAAACGCATTGCTGGGCGTGTTGTATATCGGTGACAACGATGAATCTTTCTGGCCGCTGCGTGTTTCGGCAGAGCAGGGGCAAGATCGGCTGTTCCGCCATACCACAATGGGTAGCCTGCCAGCAGGCTCATTTGCTACATTCGGGCAAAATATCACAGGTTGGGAGTGGGACAACCGTGTGGATAACGGACTCGAACCTGCCAACCTGCGCGAAATCGCCAGCACACCCGTTGTGGGCATGCTGCTGACGGATAGCGGGAACTTCAATGTGGGCAACGTAGGCTATAGCGTATCCAGCACGGTGTATTACACCACACCGGAAGGGGCAATTGTATTTTCGGCAGGGACGATTCAGTGGTCATGGGGGTTGGGCGCACAAGGTATCACCCCTGTGGAAGCCGACCCGGTGATCGCACAGGTGACGTATAACCTATTCAGCGATATGGGCGTGCAACCGACCTCGCCCGTTGCGACGCTGGTGCTGGATGGCAGCGATGCACCCCCTATCACAATTCCCGAAAACCAGATTTTTCACCCGGAAGAACAATCGTCTGTGGTGATTAGTGATATCGAGACAGAAGTTTCGGGCGGTTGGGTGAAGTTCCGCTGGAAAACGAACATCCCCACCACGAGCCAGATATGGACGGGGCGGCATCCCGGCAATGTGAACGTAGACCGTGCGCTGAGCAACGAATACAGCACCGAGCATGAGATGACCATCAACAACCGCACTTTCGACGCGGCCTATTACTTTCGTGTGGGCGGGACAACCCGGGATTGGTCGCTGGTCATCAGTGATGAGGCGCTCGTGTTCACCGAACCCGCCCCGTTCCCCAGAAATGTCCTTCAGCTTATGAGTCCGACCATCACTACGGTGGGCTGCTGGGTGCGTTCCAACTCCAGCGGGCTTAAAGTAATGGCGGTGACAGGCGTGGGGCTGGTCACATTGGTCGGGATGTATGCTCTGACGGTTCGCCGCCGCACCTAGAATGACAGCGAAAACTAGCCCATCGCCAGCGAAGCCGCCGATAGGATGAGCGCCACCAGCGAAGTGGCAATCGCACCGTAACAGAATTTACGCACCTGCTCCTGCATCATGGTCAACTGCGGATCAATTTGCGAGGGCAGTTTGTCTTCGTGGCGGTGACGGTAAATCCAGTCCAGCGGCCATTCCATAATCCGCATGACCGACAGCGACCACAGCAGATAGCCCAGCGATAGGATGAGGAAGGGCGGGATGCGCGGTTCTTTGAGCAGCGGCAGCAGCATGAAGGCGATCAGCATCGTCCAGATGAACATGAGCAGCGTCTTGACGTAACGCAGCATCAGCCGTCGCAGGTATAGCACATGCCGCACCAGTGACATTTCGGTGACGGCTACCTCCTGTTCCAGCGTGCGGTCAATGCTGCGGGCGATCCCCAGCGCAGCATTAAAACGGTTCACGCCGTCTACATCATAGCTTTCCGGCAGCACATCCATATCTTGCAGGTGTTCAATCTGGCGCGATTCGGGGATGATCGTGCCCTGACTGGCCTCAATCAAGCCGTCGAAATACAGTTCCTGCCGTTCCTGGCTGAACGGAATCATGAATCCAGCCTGTGTTGCCTCGTACTGGTAGCGCATCACGCCCTGCTTGCCGGAAGGCGATTCGTCCTTAGAGAACAGAACCCCTGTCAGCGCAAAGGTGGGGTTGAGCAAGTTTTGCGAAAATCCCGGCGCGTAGATGGTGAAGTAGAAATGGATGATGTCCTTCAGCAGCAAGTACACGCCGTATAGTGGAATGATGAGAGAAAGCAGCAGCGGATATAGCAGGCAAGAGTATAGAAGTATCGTCAGCACCAACCCGACCACACCCAGTGCGCCGAAATGGTTATGTGCCTGCCCCAGCAGGACGATTAGCAGATTATCTATAGCATCCTTCACAAAGACGGGAATGAGCAGCAGCAGCCCTGCACCGCTGATGAACGCAGTGGCGATTCGGTGCAGGGTACTCAAACGCACTTCACAGCGTTGCAGGTAGGCCCGCATCGCGCCGCGTTCGGCTTCGGTCAGGGGGGGAGTGGCGGGGGCGTGGGTTGTAGCGTTCATTTTCTTTGATTGGTGTGTGGTAGGCGAGCAAATTTGTGCCAGCATAGCCCTCGCATCGTGTGCTGTCAACAGACCAATGCCGCAGGATATGGAAGCTAGGTAGCTCGTTTTAGTGTGCCTTGTCCCCTTGCCAGAACCGCTATGACCCATTATGATCTTTCCAAACAGATCACAATGGATAGACTTATGACCCCTTCCTCAATCGAACTGACAGGTTACGTGCTGCGCCCCCCCACGCTGGATGATGCACCGGGGGTGCTGGATGTTATGAATGCCAATGCGCTTGATTCCATCGGGCAGGCGGACGACGATTTAGATGATTTGCTCGAATGGTGGCAGTCGCCGGAAATCAGCCGGGACTCCAACCTGCGCGTGCTGGTGAATGCCGGGGGGCGCGTGGTCGGCTATGGCGAAGTGGACGACTCGCGGCCTGTCCTGCCCATGCTCGATCTGTACGTGCATCCCGCCGAAGATCGGCAGGCGCTGGGGCAGATTCTGTACGCATGGGCGGAGCAGCGGGCGCGGGAAGCCATCCCGCACGCTCCCGAAGGCACACGGGTCGCCCTGCGCGGCTTCACGTATGACAGGGATTTCTGGTATCACGAACTCCTAGAAAATCGGGGGATGACCTGCATCCGCCACAGCTATCGCATGGAAATCTGCTTTGAGGAAACGCTCACGCCGCCATCTATGCCGCTGGGCTTCCGGCTGCGCTTGGCAGACCCGCAGAACGAACAGGAACTCATCTACCGCGCCTACTGCGACACCTTCCGCGATCACTTCGGCTTTGTCGAGGAGCCGTTTGAAAGCGGCTTCGCACACTGGCAGCAGTCATGGCAGAAGTTCCAGCCGATTGACCCCGCGCTGTGGCTGGTGGCTGAAACCGACAGCGGTGAAATCGCGGGCATTTGCCTGTGCAAGCCCTACCACGCCGCCCAACCGGATATGGGCTGGGTGTCCACGCTGGGCGTGCGCCGCGAACACCGCCGCGCCGGATTGGGCATGGCGCTGCTGCGGCAGTCGTTCGTCACCTTCCAGCAGATGGGGCGTTCCGGCGTGGGGCTGGGCGTAGATGCCAGCAGTCTGACCGGCGCGACCCGCCTGTACGAACGGGCGGGGATGTCGGTGGCGCTGCGCTTCGATCTGTACGAGAAGGAGCTGCGCGACGGCATCGAGATGACCGTCACCGATCTGGGACAGGACGAATAAGGATGCTCCCTGCACGCCGCCCCTACCGCGACGAGGCCGATCTGGTGGCGATCAAACGCTTTACGGGCGAACAGCGCCTGCGTAGGCCACAAGCCGGTGACCCGCACCCCGGCGATCTGGACTGGTGGCTGTACTACCTGTCTGCCGACGAGAACCGCGCCGACATCCTGCACCTGTGGGAGGATGAGCGTGGTCTGCGTGGCTGGATGATCCTGTACGAGCCAAACGCCTTCGATATGGCGGTGCATCCCGACGAGCGCGGCGGTGCGCTGGAAGCCGCCATCATCGCCGAAGGAATCCGGTTGCAAAGCCAGCGCCCCCATGACGCAGGTGCGCCCCTCAAAGCGTTCGCCTGCGCGGACGAGAGCGCCCGGATCGCGCTGCTGGAGCAGGCCGGATTCACGTATGCCGAAGATTATCTGGTGTGCTTCAGCCGTCCGCTGACCGATGCCGACCTCGCCGCGCCGCCGCTGCCGGACGGGTTCGCCTTCCTACCAACCGTGACAGCAGACGATGTGGAGCGCCGCGCCGCCGCCCATATTGATGCTTTCCACTCCAAGCGCATGACGACGGCAGCCTATCACCATGTCCGCACCGCCCCGGGCTATGATCCCGCGCTGGATGTGGCGGTGATCGCCCCCGATGGGGTGTGCGCGGCCTATGCAATGGTGTGGGTTGACCCGCTGACTGGCTTCGGCCTGTTCGAGCCGGTGGGGACGCGCCACGCCTTCCAGCGGCGGGGGCTGGGCAGCGCCGCCCTGCGCGAAGGACTGCGCCGGATGCGCGGGCGCGGGATGACCACCGCGACCGTGTTGA
>CAIVEA010000922.1 GCA_903904765.1 uncultured Chloroflexota bacterium | reverse complement strand
TTGAGACGCATACCCGCTTTCTCCTGTGGATGGGAAGTGCTAAACCGGCTGATTATTGTGAGTGCTTCGAGCGCGAGGCCAGCGAGTCGGCGTGGCAGTTTGTCTCTACCCAAGCGGGAAATTGTGGTTCGTGATTGTGTGTATGGTCGAGTAGAAAACGGATAGATTATTCATGCCACAGATTGATACCAACACTCTGCTGACAGTCGGTCTGGTTTGCGGTGGGTTATGCGTGGTGGGGCTGGTGCTCTCGTTCGGGTTGCAACTGGTCGGCGTGACGCTGAACACAGTGATGAGCTTTGTGGGGCTGTTCGGCACGATTCTAAACGGCGGTCCCGGTCTATGGTGCGGGTGCTTGGTATTGATTCTGATTTGCGGCGGCGTGGTGGGCGCAGCGATGGTAGTGGCAACCTGCAACGGCAACCCGACCGCGATGAATTTTTGTTCCCTGTTGCCGCGTTAGCTGCTATGCGTTTCGCATGAGTGCGTTAAACTCAGCTCCGTCCAGCGTTTCCACTTCCAGCAGGCGTTGAGCAATCTGTTCCAGCCGATCACGGTGTTGCTGAAGGATATGTTTCGCCTCTGTATAGGCGCTGTTAACAATGCTGCGAACCTCACCGTCTATCTCCTCTGCAACAGCTTCGCTATAGTCCCGCTGCTCAGAAATTTCGCGGCCCAAGAAGATCATCTCCTCTTTTTGACCGAACATCATCGGGCCGAGTTTGTCGCTCATTCCAAAGCGCATCACCATTGAACGTGCCAGTTTGCTAACGTGTTCGAGATCGCTGGCTGCGCCTGTTGTAATTTCGTTGAAGATGAGTTCTTCGGCTGCACGTCCACCCAATGCCACGACAATCTGATCTTTCATGCGGGAGCGTGTGACATAATTGAGATCGCGTTCCGGCACAAACAAGGTTGAGCCGCCACTCATTCCACGCGGGATGATAGTCACTTTGCGAACGGGGTCAGTATTGGGCAGGAGGAAGCCAATCACAGCATGTCCAGCTTCATGATAAGCGGTGATGCGCTGTTCGTGCTCGTGAATGACGCGACTTTTGCGTTCTGGCCCCAGAACAATGCGCTCAATGGCTTCTTGAAAGTCGCGGTCATTGATGGACTTCTTATTCTTGCGGGCAGCTAATATTGCGGCTTCGTTCACCATATTTTCAATGTCTGCGCCCACGAAGCCGGGTGTCACTCGAGCCAGTATGCCCAAATCAACGTCGGGCGCTAACGGTTTGCCGCGTACATGGATGCGAAGGATGGCTTCGCGCCCTTTGACATCCGGGCGATCTAGAATCACACGGCGGTCAAAACGTCCGGGGCGGAGAAGTGCGGGGTCGAGGATGTCGGGGCGATTGGTGGCGGCGATGACGATGACGTTGGTATCAGTGTCGAAGCCGTCCATTTCGACCAGAATCTGGTTGAGCGTTTGCTCTCGTTCGTCGTGGCTACCGCCCAGACCTGCACCGCGCTGCCGTCCCACTGCGTCAATTTCGTCAATGAAGATGATGCACGGACTGTGACGCTTGGCTTGCGTGAACAAATCACGTACACGGCTCGCGCCTACGCCAACGAACATCTCCACAAACTCCGAGCCAGAAATGCTGAAGAAGGGGACACCGGCTTCGCCAGCGACGGCTTTGGCGAGGAGCGTTTTGCCCGTGCCGGGGCTGCCCACCAGCAATAGACCTTTGGGGATGCGTGCCCCTAGCTGGATGAATTTCTCTGGCTCTTTCAAAAACTCCACCACTTCCGCGAGATCGGCTTTGGATTCGTCTGCGCCAGCCACATCCTCGAATGTGATGGAGGGTTTATCCGCGCTGAACATGCGGGCGCGGCTCTTTCCGAAGGCGATGGCCTGATTGTTGTTTCCCTGTGCCTGCCGCAGCATGAAGAAGATTAGACTGCCGATCAAGATCATGGGTAGCAATGTACTGATGAGACTAAAACCGACAGTGGGAAGGTTATTCGGCGGGTCGAATGTCCAGTTGATCCGGTTAATTTCGTCTGTCGTCACGCCGAATTGGAGCAGTTGTTCCTGTGTGGTGGATTCGCTGCTTTTGGTGGTGGTGGCAGTGGATTGGTCTTTGAAGGTGACATCAACCTCGTCGCCAGACACGGCAATCGTCACCACATCCCCATTTTTGATGCGATGAACCAGATCGGTAAACTGGATGGTGGTGCCCACCTGTCCGCCACTGCTGATGCCGATGAAGATGATGATGAGCAGCAGGCCGATAAACCCGTAAATCAGTAAATTGCGCGTCCTCGGATTATTCATGCCCAATCCCCGATTTGAACCGATCACAGTCCATACAGTACAGAGCCGCATTCTAAATCGAACATGCGTTTTTAAGTCTTGCGGCACATTATAGCCGATAAGATGGCTGATCTTCTAGTTATGCTCGAAAATGATGGGGGCAGGCGGGTGGA
>CAIVEA010000921.1 GCA_903904765.1 uncultured Chloroflexota bacterium | reverse complement strand
TTTTATTTACCCTTGTTTTATGTGTATCACCAATGTGAACCGCCACAATCCTTTATTTAGGCTAAATAAACCAGAAACATGACATTGATCCTTGAGATTTCATGATTTTTGTAAATTCTTTCTGAATTTACTTGCTAAAGCGTAAAGATTGCTCTACACTGTAGATGTAATTCATTGTGTGTCAATACTGTCTGAGGGGGTGAAGTCATGATGATGCGTCCTGACCCAAATAGTTCTTCAATCCCGATGGAATTGCAAGCCGCACAAGGGAAACTCGTCACCCTCCACGAAGCTCTATTGCCCCGCGTCCGCAACCACAACCTCGATTTGCACCCGCGCCCGCAGAAATCGGCGCTGGTCTGCACCGAAACCGCCTCCACCGTGACCGCCAAAGATGCCATCACCCTCACCTACTTGCGCTCGCTCGAACAGGCTGCTGCCATCGAACGGCTGATGGGCAAAGATCGCGGCGAGGTACTGGGCAACGTGGAGATGAATAGGCATCCCGTCATCGAATTGCGCTGGACAGCCGAAGCCTTCGCCATCGAACTGATTGTCTCGCCCTACGCATGGTGGGATCAACAAAATCTGGTCGGCAAGTTGGAACTGGAACAGCACCGCAGCCAGTTCCGCCGCATCCTGAGCGCCTTCGATGCCGATTACCGCTTCGGCTTCTGGAGTGGCGTGAATCTGGACGAGATGCACCTGACCGTGCGCCAGCTTTTGCAGGGGCGCGTGCTGGATGAGTGGATTAACACTTTCGCCGATGGGCAGGATTGGCTGCGCGTAGGCAAGTGGTTCGACGCGCAAGACCCCATCCTCGAAACGCATCATTTCACCGCTGCGGCATTCGAGGTCATCAAATCTCTCAATACGCTTTATGAATTCATCCTGTGGACGAGCAACAACAATTTCCATTCGTTCTACGAAAAACGGCAGCGCGGCATTCAGCGCGATCTGAACTAATCCCCTAACCGATTCCCGCATTTCACAACAAAAAACCCCTGTTCGTGCGTGAACAGGGGTTTTTATTTTTACCTTCATTCCCTTCGTCAGACCAGGGCAGGTATTTGTAGGAACAACACCTATGTTGTCCGTCTGTATGCGGCGGACATGGCAGGCCATATCCCTACAAAAGAAGCGTCATCCCTATTAGAACGGGTCGCTGTCGTCCGCAGGTGGGACGGCAGTCATGCCACCGGGAGGCGTGCGTTCGGGGTCGCGGCGCACCGACAGCAGCGAACCCGTTGTACGACGCTTATCCGGCACCACAACCGGCGTTGAACCCGTCGTCGGGGTTACTTCCGATTGCACGGAGCGCAGCGATCCAGTGGTGCGGCGCGGGTCAACGGGCGGACGCGACGACGGGCGGAAGGCCAGCAGGTACACAATCGCGCCGAGGAAAGCCATCCCCGCGATCACCACCAGCGCCCCTAAGCCGGACACCGCAATCCGCACGATCTGGTTGCGGTCAATCCCGCTGCTGGCGGCGGGCGTTGGCGTAGGCACAACAGGCCGCTGAGCGCCGAACTCCACTACCGTCGGCAGGCCGCCATCGGCAATTGTGGTGGTTATGGTGGTCGGGGTAGTGGCGGTCAATCCGGCAGCCGTCAGGCTGAGCGAATATTGTCCGGCAGGCAAATTCTGGAAGCACACCACACCCTGCGCCGCCGTCGGCGATTGGTCGAGCAAGGCGCTGGCAATCGTCACATTCTGCGCGTTCAGCAAATTGACGCTGATTCCGGCAGTCAGCAGCGGTTCGCCTTCATCTACCGCGCCGTTCGCGTTGCGATCATCAAAGGCACGTACACACAACTGCCCGCCCGACTGAGCGCGGACAACAGCAACGATACTCACACACAGCAGCGCGATCAGGAACACGCGGCGCATTACGTCATTTCTCATCAGCATGACACCCCACACGATTACAACAGAGCGCCCCTGTTAGAGAAGCGCGGATTCGCTCTTTAACGACGGCGCACGAGGAACGCCACGCCCACACCACCCACCAGCACCACCGCCGCCAGCCCGAACACCAGTATGCCACTCCATGAGAGCAACTGCTCGGTGATGGAGGGCGCAACCGTCGCCACGACAGGCGTGGCTTCGGCAGATGCATTCGCATCCGGTGCAGGCAGCGCAGGCGGTTGTACGCCCTTCGCCGCGCCAAACATGACATTGATGGTCGCGCCGGGGTTCAGCCTCAGGCGCAACTGATCGGGCGTGGTCAGGCCGTAGCCCTGCGGCGCACCCGCCGAGGCCACATAATCGCCCGCCGCAAGCGAGTCGAAGCACTTCGACTCCAAAACACCGTCAGTGACATACTCGCCCACCGCATCGCTGCCCAGCAGCAAGCGCACCGCGCCGCCCACCAGCAGCCCTTCGCCCTGTTCTTGCAACCGATTCTGGTCGGTATCCTCGAAGAACGTCACGCACACTTTCCCCGTCTGTGCCAGCGGGTCAATCGCGCTGGCTGCGTCCGCCACCGCGACGGGCGCAGTCGGCAGGTTGTTGGGCTGCGGGGACGGCAATTCCGCCGGAACAGCCGTCGCGGGCAGGGGTTCAGTTGTCGGTTGTGCTGCTGCGTCGGCAGGCGTGGTCTGCGCGGGTGCTTCGGCTGTCGGCTGCACAGGCGCAGTCGTCGGCTGAACGGCCTGCGCGGCTGCATCTTCCGTCGCTTGCGGGGCAACCGCCGCATCCGTAGTCGGTTGTGTCGTCGGTTGAACCGCCGCTGCATCCGTCGTCGGCTGCGCGGCAGCGGGATCCGTCGTCGGCTGTACCGCAGCGTCGGCGCTGGTCGGGGCGCTGGTGGGCTGGTTGCCAATCCCACCGGGTGCTGCCGTCTTGATGGTCAGCTTCTGCCCGACGTAGATCAAACGCGGGTCAGCAATATTGTTCAGTTCGAGGATGGTGCTGCGACCCACACCATAAGCATAGGCGATACTATCAATCGTATCGCCCGCCTGCACCGTATGGACGATTGAGCCATCACCCTGTGCGCTCTGTGGCACGACGAACGCCACCACTGGCGGCGCAGTCGGAACGGGCGTAGCGGGGGTTGCACCTGCCGCAGCGCCACCCGTGCCGCCACCACCGAGGAACGCTTTATCCCAGTAGGTGCGGTTCAAACGGGCTTTGCTGCTCTGCGTGGAATACAGGAATACCGTAACCGTCGTGCCGGTGGCAGTGGCGCTCACGCTCTGTTCCAAC
This sequence comes from uncultured Chloroflexota bacterium, assembly GCA_903904765.1. The sequence continues at coordinate 11,925 of CAIVEA010000921.1, read as the reverse complement.
CACTGGTCATGCGGTTGCACATAACCTGACCACACAATATCGGTGTCGTTGGGGTCGGTGCCGCCGTTCGGGTCAATGCCGATGCGCGTCTTAGAACCCGACTCGATTGCCGAACCGCAGGTAGTGAAGGGTTCATTAAAATTACAGGCTTTGACCTGTGACGATGCCCGCGCCTGCACATTGCTACCAGCCTGAATATTCCCCACTTGTTGCAAGATAGCAACCGTACAGGTGGCATAGGCGCACTCGATGAACTGGGCGCGGTTGCCTTCCAGCACATTCGGCACAGGGCCGGGATGCGGGAACATCACCACTTCGTTCGGGTTGTTGGTATAAGCATCAATTTGCGGGGCGATCCAGTAGTTCCAACCCTGCGCCACATAGAGTGGTTTATCACCGCCCCGGCGCTGAACATAGGTAGAACCCGACTCGTCGAGGCTGGGGTTCACCAGCAAATTGACATCCTGTGCGGCCACACTCACCACACCGAGGACAAAACACAGCAGCAGCGCCAGCAGACGCAAGCCCGATTTACGCATTCCACACTCCAAACTGCATAGAGGTACAGCACGGAGCCGCCCTCCATGTTCCAAATAGAACAGGCGGGGCGATTATAGCATGGTGAAAAAGTCAGTCAACAGCCCCGAACCCAGCGCAGGGGAAACGACGGCAAATCAGCCCTGTGCGCTGGCTGCCCACTGACACAGCACCCCACCCCCCGCCGCCAGCCATGCGTCCAGTGTGGCGCTGCTGGTCGCGCCGGAACGCGCATCGGCGTAGATGCCGCTGCCCCAGCGGATATAGCGTTGCGTTTCGGCAGGCCACAGCGCCTGCGGGCTGCTCACCACGCCGGGACCGCCGTTGTAGCAGGCCAGCGCCAGCGTCGCATCGCCGCCCGTGTAGTTCATGCACCACTTCAGGAAGTCCACGCCACGCCGCGCATTGGTGTCGGCATCCAGCATGTCCTCATCCGCGCTGAAGTGAAACGGCATCACCTGAAATAAGCCCTGTGCCCCCGCGCTGCTACTGATGGTGGGATGCCCGCAGGATTCGATCTGCATCACTGTCGCCACCAGATTCGGATCGAGATCAGATGCTGTCGCCCAGCGGTCAATATCGGCTGACCAGTGGCGCACCTCCGGCGTGAACAGCGGCGCGATACTGCCCTGCGTCAACCACGCCTCCAGCGCCCGCCGAACGACATTCCAGCCGCCGGATAACCAGTGCGGCAACACGATCAACAATGCCACCGCCAACAACACCCATGCGGGCAGATGCGTGCGAAAGCGCCACCAGCGCGAACGTTTGGCAGGGCGAACAACAGCAGACGACAGGCGCGAACGGGTTTTAACAGCCATCGGATGCGCTTGCTCCTTATGAGTAGGGGATAGGATCAATATTAGAACAAATATTCTATTTTTTCAAGCCGCAAGACCACGCAGGCCACACTCCCCTATACGAGCCAATTTGAGGTACAGTTGCTCCCTGTTAGCCATGCGTAATGTGGTTGCGCTAAAGTCGTGCCACAATAAGCTCATCTGCGCTCTGGAGAAAAGACAGCCTATGACCGCACCCACGCCCCCCGCCGCTTCCCCCGTCAAACCGCTGGAAGCGATTGCCGATGTGTACGTCGTCCCCATCCGCGCCTTCGAGGATGAACGCGGGCGCTTTATGGAGACTTTCCGCCGCGAATGGTTTCCGTGGCTGAACTGGGATCGGATTCAGTGCAATCGTTCCGACAGCCGCGCCGGGGTGTTACGCGGCCTGCATTATCACCACCATCAGATTGATTACTGGTACGTTCCCAGCGGGCAAATCCGGGTGGGCATGGTAGATTTGCGCCCGTCATCGCCCACCTACCGCGTGACACATACGTTTGAGATCGGCGGGGCGAACAACTGGGGCGTGTACATCCCCATCGGCGTGGCGCACGGTTTCTACGCGCTGACCGACGCGACATTGATGTACATGGTCAACAACTACTACAATGGCGGCGTGGATGAAAATGGCGTGGCGTGGAACGACCCGACCATCAATCTCGACTGGGGTTTGGGTGATGCTGCACCGCTACTCTCACCGCGTGACCAGCAGAATCGCTTCCTAAAGGATATTCCGGCAGCGGAACTCCCGCATTAATCGGAATCGGCAGGCGGCCCGCTGGCAGTATCGTCATCTTCGCGGGCTGCGTCATGGCCTTCGCCGCGATGGAGGTTGATGACAATTCGTCCGGTGATCGCGCCCATATCCCGAAATTCAGGCAGTTCCGGCAGCTCTTTGGGTTTTTCCGGCTCGACCTCCACGCGGGGGATGCTGCCGGTTTTACGGTTGGCTTGTGGTTCGGTTGGGTTGGGCATCCGTTCATCTCCCCTGCCGCTGCACGGACTGAAATGCGTCGGGCAAATATTGCGGTTTACATGAAATTGCACATCCACAGTATAGAATAGATGACAGTGCTGCGCTTGTGCAAAGCGCAGCATCTATAACCCTACAAGACGAAGGAGTACTTCTCATGACCGATATGATCCCCGCCAGCCATCAAGATTTGCTGGATAAGCCGCTGTACGCAGTCGTCACCACCATGATGCCTGATGGTCAGCCACAATCCACCGTCGTGTGGGTGGATGCCGATGAGCATTATGTACGCATTAACAGCGCACAGGGTCGCCAGAAGGACAAGAACATCCAGAACAACCCGAAGGTCACGGTGGTGATCCTCGACCCGCAGAACGCCTTCCGCTGGCTGGAAGTGCGCGGCGTGGTGGAAGAAGCCACCACCGAAGGCGCAGTTGACCACATCAACGCCCTCTCGGTGAAATACACCGGACAGTCGTATTTCGGCGCGTTCAACACCACCGATACCCCCCAGACCCAGACGCGGGTAATGTACAAGATTCGTCCGACTAAAGTGACCGCCTTCGGCAGATAGTGGTGGGATAACCTTCACCCCTGCGGTACAATCTCCTTAATAGACATTCTGACCAGAACTTTGGGAGATGTTCGCATGGCCGTGTTAGAACAACCCGCACCCGGACAAATCGCGGACGAACGTGAGCAAATCACCGTCACCAACCCCATCACCGGGCAGACCATCGGACAAGTTCCGGTCTGCACCCGTGCTGATGTGGAAGCCGCTGCCCAACGCGCCCGTGCTGCCCAACCCGCATGGGAGGCGCTGGGCGCGAAAGGCCGCGCCCGCCTGCTGGGGCGCTGGTGGGAAAGCATCTGGAAAGATCGCACCGGAGTGATGCAATCCATCCGGCAGGAAACAGGCAAAACTGAAATCGGCGCGTTCCTCGAAGTGTTCGCCACCGATCTGCTGATGGCCTACTACTGCAACAATGCGCCGCGCCTGTTGCGCCCGCAAAAACGCGGCGCTGTCGTTCCCATCAAGCACCGCGCCCGCGTGTACTACAAGCCCGTCGGCGTGGTGGGTGCGATCACCCCTTGGAACTACCCGTTGCTCAACGCTTTCTGCGATCTGCTGGCGGCGCTGTTCGCAGGCAACACCATCCTGCTCAAGCCCAGCGAAATCACCCCCTTCACCGCCCTGTACGTGGTCGAAACCATGTACCGCGCTGGCATTCCGAAAGATGTGATTCAGGTGCTGACAGGAGATGGACGCACCGGTGCGGAAGTAGTGGAAGTGGCGGATTTCATCTCGTTCACGGGCAGCACCGCTGTAGGTCGTAAGATCGCCACGCGCTGCGCCGAACGTCTCATCGGCAGCACGATGGAGATGGGCGGCAAGGATGCGATGATTATCCTGAATGATGCCGAACTGGAACTGGCCGCCAGCGGGACGCTGGTCGGTTCGCTGGAGAACGCCGGACAAGCCTGCGTCTCCACCGAGCGCGTGTATGTGGAAAGCGGAATTTATGACCGCTACATCGAGCGCCTGAAGTATTACGCTGCCAAGATCAAGCAAGGCGGCGATTGGGGCATGGATGTGCATGTCGGCAGCCTGACCAACGAGCGCGAACTCCTGCGTGCCGAAGAATTTATCGCGGATGCCGTCGCCAAAGGCGCTACCGTGATATCAGGTGGCAAGCGTCGTCCCGATCTGGGGCCGCTGTTCTTCGAGCCGACCATACTGGTGAACGTCAACCACGATATGCGCGTGATGCGCGAGGAAACCTTCGGCCCGCTGATCCCGATCATGCGCGTGCAGGATGCTAACGAAGCGATCCGGTTGGCAAACGATAGCCCCTACGGGCTTTCCGGCTCGATCTTCTCCAACAACCTGCGCCGTGCCGAACAGCTTGCCACCCGTATGCACAGCGGGGATGTGAGCATCAACACCACTAAAGTGGTTTTCGGCAACGTCACCGTGCCAATGGGCGGGGTGAAGCACAGCGGCATCGGGCGGCGCAACGGCCCCGAGGGCTTGCTGCGCTTCGTAGAACCACAATCCATTCTGATTGACAACCGGCTACTCTCCGCGCCCAACCTGACGCTATTCGACCCATTCCTCATCAAATCGGTGATTTTGCTGCGTACCCTGCGCCGCTGGATTCCTCCGCTGCGGCTGTAAACGCACAACAAAAAGGGACGCTTTCGTGCAGCGTCCCTTTTGAGTCTTGAGTTGGTTTAACTGAATGCAGTGCGCGACGATTATGTGTGCGGGCTGCGAAGGGGCAGCGAAATGCGGAAGGTGCTGCCCATGCCCACCCTGCTGTCCACCTCGGCGCGGCCACCATGCAGCGTTGCCACGCCTTGCACAATCGCCAACCCCGTCCCCGCACCCTGATCTTCGTTCACAGCGCGATTGATCTGATAGAATGGTTGCCAGATGGCATCAAATTCGTTGGCGGGAATGCCGCGACCCTGATCGCGCACCGACAGCACCACTTCGTTCTCATTCGCCTCCACGCTTATCACAATCGGCTTACCATCTGCCGAAAACTTGGATGCATTGGTCAGGTATTGCGCCAGCGCCGCCGCCAGATATTCCTTATCACCACTGAAGGGCGGAATCGGGTCTTTAATCTCCACCGTCAGCGGGTGAGCGCCGATCATTCCGGCCTTCTCGCGGGCGAGATCAATCAAGCCCTGAATATCATCTACTTCGCCCCGCCGCCACGCATAGGTCTGCTGGGCATCCCCCGTCGTGAACTCCACCAGCAGGATGAAATTCTCGATCAGCCGCCGCAGCCGATCCGCACCGGCGCTCACGCCGCCGAGGTAGGCTTGCATCTCGGCATCCGAGAGCTTGTAATCGCCTGTATTGGTGAGCAAATCTGAGTAAGCCACCACGAACGTCAGCGGAGTGCGGAATTCGTGGTTGAGCATGGTCAGAATCTGGCGCTTCAGGCCGTCCAGACCTTTCTTATACAGTTCGTTCAGGCCGCTGTAGCGCCGCAGACGCGCCTTAATCTTCACTAGCAGATCGTTCGGATCATAGGGCTTGACGATGTAATCTTCCGCGCCCATCCCCAGCCCACGATGCTGATCGGCCTTTTCGCCCTTAGCGGTCAGGAAAATGAATGGGATAGCAAACCAGATCGGCTCTTTGCGGACTTCCTTCAGGAAGGTAATACCATCCATCTTGGGCATCATAATGTCCGAGACGATCAAATCTGGCGGCGCAATCTGCGAGCGCAGAACTTCCAACGCCTGAACGCCGTTCTCAGCCATCAGCACTTCAAATTTCATCTCCTCTTCGAGTTCGAGAATGTCCCGAATCCCTTCCAGCAGATGAACATCATCCTCCACTACCAGCACTTTCGCGCTCTGCATAACAGCGTCCTTCGTATTCGTCATCAACGCCTTACTCACAACTCACTATCGCATTACCTATAAAATACGTCAATAGGGGATTATAAATGGACGTGACAATTAGGGAGGGTGCAGAATGGGGTCTTTTTCCGAACACACTTTCCCTTATCAATTGCGTCCGCAGATGAAACCGTAATGTATTTTAATGTGATATGTGATAATTATATCCAGAATTGCCACCTAGCTACAAATCCAGATCAAGGCAATTATTTCACATGGCATTTGCTGAGAGTTTGCCCAGACTCTAGCCCGCCCAACCGGGTTTGTGCTATCGTGGTTCCAGATGTGAAGCACCTGTCATCAAGAGGTGGATATGCGTAAGTTCATCCTGTCCGTTCTGCTCTCTGCCACTGCTGTGCTACCTGTTGCCGCGCAAGAAGCCACACCCACTCCTTCCGCCGAAGGCAGCACGGGCGCATCCCCGATCACGGTGCCGATTGTGGTGGCGAGTGACCTGTTTGACCGGGCGGGAACGGCTTTCGATGCGGGCGATTATGCTGCCGCCATCAGTGCCTACAGCCAGTTCATCTTGCTCAATCCCACCTATGCCGAAGCCTATTATTCGCGGGCAGTTTCGTATACGGCGCTCAATCGGTTCGATGATGCGCTGGCGGATTTGCAGACCGCGCTCGACCTACCCGCCCCTAGCACCGAACTGACCGGACGGGTTCATCTGGTGCGGGCGAATATCTATTTGCAACAGGGGAAGCTGGACGCGGTGCTGCCCGAACTGGATGCCGCCATCGAAGCTGCACCCGATCTGAGCGATGCCTACTTGCGGCGCGGCGCGTTCTACGCGGCTCAAGAGGATTACCAGAAGGCGCTGCCCGACTACAACGAACTGGTGCGCTTGGTGCCGGATGATGCGGGCGCATATAACGAACGCGGCTATGTGCAGGCGCAACTGGGCGACTTGAAAGCGGCGCTGGCCGATTACAGCGAAGCGGTGCGCCTATCGCCGGACGAAGCAGGCGGCTATGCCAACCGCGCCGGAGTCTACATGGAGCAGGAAAACTACGAACTGGCGCTGACCGATTTGAGCGAGGCGCTACGGCTGCGCCCGGACGCGGTGGGGCTGTACCTCCAGCGCGGGATGGTGCAATCACTACTGGGTAATACGGCGCTGGCGGCAGCGGATTATCTGGACTGGATTCGGTCACAACAAGAAAATACCGATGCCAAACAGGTGCTGCGCCCCGGCGAATCGCAGGTGGTGGAACTCGATCAAGGCATGGTGTACGTGTTCAGTTTTGAAGGCCGCGCCGGACAAACGGTGACTCTGACGGCGACCAGCCGCACCGCTGGCGCGACTGACCCGCTGATCGTGCTGCTGAACCCGCATGGCGACCCGATTGCCGCCGATGATGACAGCGGCGGCAGCTACGATGCGGCGCTAACCGATTTCGTCCTGCCGGAAGATGGGGTGTACGGGCTGGTGGTCAGCCATGCAGGGGGCGGCTCGGACGGGGCGGTGCGCGTGCAAATGACTGTTGCGCCCTAAACGGCTTGGTCTGCGATCAGCCGGAAGAATGGAGGGCGATTATATGCTAGAATGTTTTCTAACGTCCGTTTCACCGCATTCGTTCGTGGCCTGTACTAAGGAATATCACCATGCGAAAACTCAGTCTTGTGGTCATGATTGGCATTTTATTCGCCGTATTGCTGCCGATGGCGGTATTCGCCAGCCCTGCGGCACAAGCGACCTGCGCGGGCGCGCCTCCGGCTCGTCTGTCGGTGGGCATGGTCGCCCGTCCCGCCCAGAGCTACAGTACGCTCTGGGCTGCACCGGATAATGCAACGGCGCTGGCTGTGATGTACAAAGCGACGGGCGACACCTTCACCATCACCGCAGCCCCGCGCTGCTACATGGGCTACAACTGGTATCAGGTGAACTTCAAGGGGCTGGTGGGCTACGTGACCGAAGGCAAGGACTCGACCTACTGGGTGGAACAGACTTCGGGCATTGCGCCGACGGCTGCACCTGCCATGCCCACTGCGACCCCGGCCATCATGCCGACAGCGGCAGCAACGGCTGTCCCGGCTGTGCCGACTGCCACCCCCACCCTCAGCCTGCCCCCCGCTGCCACCGCCACCGGTGCTTGCACGGGTGCGCCTGCGCCGCGCCTGACTGTCGGCTCGGTAGGCCGTCCCGCACAGGTCTATAGCAGCCTGCGCTCCGCGATTGACGGCGTTCATGTCATAGCGACCCTCTACAAGGCGAAGGGCGATACCTTCACCGTCGTGGCTGGCCCGTTCTGCGGCAAGACCCCGCACAACTGGTACTATGTGAACTTCAAGGGACAGACGGGATATATCACCGAAGGCATCGGCAGCACCTACTGGGTAGAGAAGGCTTCGTAGAATCCCTGCCCTTCTGTCCCACAAATGAGGGGACGTTTCGGATAACAAAAACGGCGCAGACCACACGGCCTGCGCCTTTTTATTGTGTGCCATTAACCCTCATCCCCGGCCCTTCTCGCTCATGGCGAAGAGTGTATGACCATCTTGCTTCCCCTCTCTTAGCTGTACTCAGCGGTTAGGAGAGGGGTTGGGGTGCGAGCGAACTGCGCTTACGAGCCAGATGCGGGCAAATTCACGCGGAACACCTGCACATCGCCAGCGTTGTACACTTCGGTCAAATAGCTGACCACCGACGGATTATAATCCCCTAGCCGCTTCTCCTCCGGGCTATAGACCACAAGGGTCACATGATATTCGCTCAGGATGCGCTGGCGTTCGGCATCATCCGTTGCGCTGTTGAAGAAGGCGCTCACCATGTCGCGCTTGCCGTAGAAATCCAGCGTTTGCGCCCAGTGCGCCACAAACGCCCGCGCCCCGGTCAGCGCCGGAACGAACTGCCCGATGTCCAGACTCGCCAGCACCACATCATCACCTGTGACGGTGGTGTTCAAGAATTGCAGCGCGTCATATTCGCCCGTGAGGATGAAATAGCGGTTTTCCGCCGTCCGCCCTTCGTAGTTCTGCCACGCCTGCCGCATATCGAGGAAGCGCCACGCTAGTATGTACAGGTTGGTGGGGATGACTGCCACCACCAGCGCCGCCGTTGCCAGTTGTGTTATACGGCGTGCATCCAGCTTGGGCAAGAACTTCCGCAGCACGGGCAGTACCCGCGTGTATAGGCCGATGGTTGCCAGCACACCCGTGATGATCTGCCAGCCCGAAAGTAAGTGTATCTGGAAGTTCAGCGGGATGTAGACGAGGATGAAGTGCGACAGAAACCACGCCATGATGAACAGGTGCTTATCATCGCGGTTTTTGAAAGGTGTGCGGATGTCCAGCGCCCAGATCGCCAGCAACCACGACAGCCCCATCAGAATGGGCAGCAACCAAGGGGCGGGTGTCCATGCGCCAGCATTGTCGAACTGCGACAGCACACCCTTCCACACCGCATCGGCCTGCGTGATGTAAAAGGCTTGCAGCGCCGGCCACATTGAAACCAGCACCACCACCACGCCCAGTTTGAACAGGTACAACGGGAATTTGCGATCACGCAGCCACACGAACAGCGCGTACAGGCCGATGACCGGATAGATGATAAACATATCATACGAATGCTGCACACCCAGCAGCAGACTGAGCGCCGCCGCCAGCCCAGCCAACCGCATGCTCTTTCGCATCTGCCCCAGCAGCACCACCGAGAAGATTAGCACGATCAAGCCGGCGGCGATGGCAAAATGCGGGAAAGCCAGCACCGTGAAGAAGGTGTTCGGCTCGGCGGTATAGACGGCAAACGGCGAGTTCACATCTTGCAGATGGCGCAGCGCCTTTTCGATCACCAGCAACCAACCCAAGCCCGCACCGAACACCGCCACAAGGAAGGCTGTCATACGCTTGGCGCGGTTGCTGAAGATTACCCCGCAGAAGAAGTAAATGGAGGCCATGACGAACGCCCCCGCCAGCAAGCGCGTGATCTGGAACAACCCATCGTAGGGAATGCCCGTCAGCACCTGAATGCGCCCCAGCGTCCACCACAGAAAGTTGAATAGCAGCGCGGCACTCGGCTCCGGCGTGAGCATGTTAGGGACGAGAAATTGATCGCGGGATTCGCGCAGCCACGAAAAATACTGGAAATGATCGGGAATATTGAAGGTGATGCCCATGAAGTGCATGGTATCCGGTGCGCCGCGATAGGCGTACAAATAGGGGATGGCGGTGACAGCCAGCGTAACGAGGATGATAACGCTGACGATCAACCATTCGCGGCGGTTGAACAGACTACGGATTGAAGGGGCGGGTTGCTGCATCGGGTTTCGTCCTGATTACCATAAGGTTTCAATAGGCGACAGTTGAATTTTTAGCTACATCCTAACGCGCAGTGTCCACAATCAGTGCCGAGAGTTGTGCGGCGATCTGTTGCCAATCATACTCGCGTTCCACACGGGCGCGCCCCGCCGCCGCCAATCGCGCCCGCAGCGCCGGGTCGCGGAACAACCGCAACGCCGCCGCCGCCAATTCGTCCGGTGTATCCGCCAGCAGAATATCCTCACCATCGGTCACATTCAGCCCCTCCGCACCCTTGCGTGTGGAGATGACGGGCGTGCCCAGCGCCATCGCCTCTAGAATTTTCAGGCGCGTGCCGCCACCCACCCGCAGCGGAACGATGACCGCTTGAGCGCGGCGAATCGCGTCCGCCACCGAGGGCAGGAAACCCGTGAACTCCACACCGGGCAGCGCCTTCAAGCGCGACACATCCACCTCGCCCGTGCCACCCGTCACGCGCAACCGCGCATCGGGGGCGCTCTGGCGCAGGCGGGGCAGCACCTCATCGGCGCAGTACGTCACCGCGTCCAGATTGGCGAAATAGGTCACCGCGCCGGGGTAGATCAGGGTATCGGCTTCGAGCGTAGCAGCGGGGTCAGGCTGGTTGGCGCGGGTATCCACCCCATTCGGGACGACTTCAATCCGTGCGTTGGGCGGGGCGAACTGGCGGATTTTTTCACGCTCAGATTCGGAAACGACGGTGAAAGGGATTCCGCGCTGTAGCAGGCCATATAGCGCCTGCTGGAGCTTGCTCAAAGTCATCTGCGCCCGCCAACGACCAGTGCGGGTGGTAGCTTCGGCCACTCGATCATAGAAAATAGTGACTTCAATTTCTTCTAGAATACCGGGGATTGCAGGCAGCACATCCAAGTAGCGCAAGGTTTGTAACTGCGATGCCACGACGACATCCACTGGCGTTTGCGCGGCAATCGTTCGCATCCGTTCCGCCATCAACGGGCTATACACATCAACCAGCGAACGCGGCCAGCGCGAGAAATAGCCCAGCGTGGCTTTCAGCGCACCGGGATGATAGGTAGGCTTGGGAAGCAACTCGACATGGACGCAAAATTGTTGCAAATGCGCGATCTGCTCCGGTGTGGCCTCATCCGGTTCTGCGAATGAGAGCAGCGTGATGTGGTGCTGTGTCGCAAGGCCACGCAGCAGATTATAGATTCGGATTTTCGCGCCATTGCTGGCGGGATACGGCCACCACCATGATAGAAATAGAAGATGCACCCGATGGACTCCTGTTCAGGCCGGCTGTGCGCCGAAATGCCCGCGTGAGTAATCCCACACGGCGCGGAGCAGCGTGCGCCGCAGATCGCGGGTGTGCTGGCGCGGCCACAGCGACCAGCTCAGAAACGTCCGCAGGTATTCGCTCCACGTCCGCAAGCGTCCGCTATAGCTGGCATCCGTGCGATGCAGGAACAGCAGGCGATTGCGCGTCATATAGTAGAAGGTGCGCGGTGAAGCGGCACGTTCTTCCACCGTGATTTTATGCCAGATCATCGCGGCGGGGATGAGTTGAATATCCCAACCCGCCCGCGCTGCCCGCACACACCACTCGGTTTCCTCGTAATACATGAAGAAGCTATCGTCCAACAGGCCGACCTGCTCCCAGACCGCCCGCCGCGCCAGCAGCGCACAGCCCGTCACGAAATCCACATTACGCGGACGCAAGCCGAACTGCGCCACATCATCCTCATTGATGCCCACCATGCGCGTGAGGCCGTGTTGCCAGTCAATCGCGCCACCCGCCGACCAGATTTTCTCCGGTTGGCTGTGGTAGTAGATCATCGGGCCAGCCACGCCGACTTTCGGGTTCTGCTCCATCACCTCCACCATGACATCCAGAAAGTCCGGTGCAAC
>CAIVEA010000920.1 GCA_903904765.1 uncultured Chloroflexota bacterium | reverse complement strand
TTCCGCATCCGTGTGGCCGAACCGTATCAGGTCATCATGAACGGGCTGCTGGAGGATAAGCAGGAGAACGCGGACGGCACGGTGACGTATGTGTGGCAGGCCGAAGCGCCGATGGCGAGCTATCTGGTGACGCTGAATATTGTGCAGGATTTTGTGAGTGAGACGACGGAAGGCCCGAACGGGCTGCCCATTACCAACTACATGCCAGCGGCGACGGCTGACCAGACTTCGCCCGCCTTCGCCCGTCAGCCGGAGATGATCGCGTTCTTCAGCGATCTGTTCGGGGCGTACCCGTTTGAGTCGTATGGTGGGCTGGTGGTGGATTTCCCGTTTGAATCGGCGCTCGAAACGCAGACGCTTTCGGTGTACGACATCTCGATTGTGGTGGATGAGGAAGAAGGCGAAAGCACCGTCGCCCATGAACTGGTGCATCAGTGGTTCGGGGATTATCTGGCGCTGGCGGATTGGGGCGATATGTGGCTGAACGAGGGTTTTGCCACCTACTACGAGGAATTGTGGAATGTGCATGCTGGCACGACGGATTCAATGGGAGCCGCAGCACAGGACTGGTACGCCACTCTCGAAGAAGATTTGGATGGTGATGGTGTGAACCCGCCCGGAAAGACCACGCCCGACACGTTGTTCGATGACGGCGTGTACATCTGGGGCGGGCTGACGCTGTACGCGCTGCAACAGGAAGTGGGGGATGACGTGTTTGCGGAGATCATCAAAACCTACGCGCAGCAGTACGGCGGCAAGAACGTAACGACGGCGGACTTCATTGGCGTGGCGGAGCAGGTCAGCGGTCAAGACCTGAGCGCGTTCTTCGACCTGTGGCTGTACAGCGATACGCTGCCCGATATGCCCGGAAGTGACGGATAGCAGTTTGACTCACAGCAGGGGCGGAGTGAATAGCGCCGCCCCTGTGCGTGCGGCTTATGCGCCGGGGTTTTCGCCCCGTTGCCAGTAATCTTCGAGTGTGACCCCCAGCCCGTCCGCGATGCGGTTGACATAGGCATAGTAGGCGATGATCTGCGCCATATCGAGGATGGCGCGGTCATCGAAGCCAGCATTTCGCAGCGCAAGGATGTCGGCCTCGGTCATGGTGGAGGGGTGCAGCGTGAGTTTGGCGGCATAGTCCAGCATGGCGCGATCGGCGGGGCTGAGGGGCGCGGCGGTGTAATCGGCGGAAAGTTGTTCGACCAGTTCGGTGTTCCGCGTCAACTGACGCAGGTTACGCGCATGGTGCTTCAGTCAGTAGACGCAATGGTTGAGCGCCGAAACCACTGTGCCGATCATCTCACGCTGCGGGCGGGTGAGGGGAGAGCGCCCGTACATCAGTGTGCGGTAAAGCTGTTCGTGGTCGAGCATGGAGCGCGGGTTCAAGCTGTGAATTTTCATGATGTGATCCACTGCCCCCGTTTTACGATCTCCACATGTGGCGTAGGCTTCGGCTACCTCGCCGCTGGCCTGCGCTTCGGGGATGGTTTCGATCCATGCGGTGCGTTTGGGTTCGTCCATGTGGCCTCCGTTCCAAGCAGAATGCGCGAATTGTAGCCCGTCCGGGGCGATTTTTCCGCAATGACCCTCATTTCCCGTCACTCTGTTCCATCACAGACCTTATTGTGACATTTGTCACAAAAAACCCCTGATATTCAGAATGTCCCCGTGACAGCGCACGGCGTTAGACTTAATGGCATAAGATAACTCCATTCGGATAAACGAATGAACGAACGAACCAAAATGTTATCGCTAAACGAAGCCTCCCTGCTACACGCCAAGATGTGCCGTGCTGTAGGCGACCCCAAGCGCATCCAAATCCTGTATGCGCTGGCCGACGGGGCGCTGAGCGTGGGCGCGCTGGCAGAACTGCTGGAAAGCCCCCAGCCCACTGTGTCGCGCCATCTGGCGGTGCTGCGCGAAAGTGGCATGGTGGCGACCACCCGCGAGGGAACAACTGTCTTTTACCGGCTGGCTGTGCCGGATGTGATCGAGATTTTGGATTCAATGCGTGTCATCCTCAGGACGGTGATTGCCCAACAAGCGACCACGCTGGAGGATGACCTGCTTATGGAGTAAACATCATGCGAAGTCCTAATTACGTATGGCTGGCGGGGTTGGGTGTCACGCTCATCCTCATTGGCCTCCCCCTGTACCTGTTCACGTTTGACCCTCCGGTATCCGCCGCCGACCCTTGGAGCAATGTCCCCGATCGCTCGGCAGCCAGTACCGACCACACCTCCCTCATCAAAGGCCCGTTTGAAACCGGTAGCGATGTGACCAAAGCCTGTTTGTCGTGTCATGAGGACGCGGGCGAGCAGATGATCGGCACCTCGCACTTCACATGGTTGAGCGAACCGGAAGCCATTCCGGGACGCGAAGGCTTGCAGCGCATCGGCAAGGCCAATTTGCTGAATAACTTCTGTATCGGCGTGCCTTCCAACTGGAAGGGCTGTACCCGCTGCCATACCGGTTACGGTTGGACAGGGCCGGATTACGATTTCACCAAGACCGAAAATGTGGACTGTCTGGCTTGCCATGACCAGTCCGGGACGTATGTCAAAGCGGCTGCCGGTCAACCTGCGGAAGGTGTTGATCTGGTGGCGGCGGCACAGAGCGTAGGTACCCCCACCCGCCAGAACTGCGGCGCTTGCCATTTCGACGGCGGCGGCGGCAATGGTGTGAAGCATGGCGATCTGGACGAGAGCCTGTACTTCCCGCCGGAGAGCGTGGATGTCCACATGGGCGAGTTCAACTTCCTGTGCGTGGACTGCCATCAGGCTACCGACCATCAGATCAAAGGACGTGCCATCAGCGTGAGCGCCCAGAATACGAACGCAGCGGCTTGCACCGACTGCCATGATGCAGCCACGCAGCATAACGATGCTCGCATCACCGAACATCTGGACACGGTGGCCTGCCAGACCTGCCACATTCCGGCGACGGCGCTGCGCGACCCCACGAAAGTGGAGTGGGACTGGTCGCAGGCCGGACAGAGTGGACGCGCCGAAAGCCAGCACGTCTACCTGAAGATCAAGGGCGCATTCATCTACGAGAACAACTACATCCCGCAATACGCATGGTACAACGGCACGGTCAGCCGCTACCTGCTGGGCGATGTACTTGACCCGAACGAGGTGACACTCATCAACGACCCGCAGGGCAGCATTGACGACAGCGCATCCCTGATCTACCCGTTCAAGGTGCATATCGCCAAGCAGCCGTATGACGCGATCAACCACTATCTCATCCCGCCGCACACAACGGGCGAGGATGGCTATTGGACGACGTTCGATTGGAACTCAGCAATGGAGAAGGGCGCAGCGGCGGTTGGACTGCCCTATAGCGGCTCGTATGGTTTCGTCTCCACTGCGATGTACTGGAAGCAGACGCACATGGTACAGCCAGCCGAAAACGCGCTGACCTGCACCGATTGTCATGGTGAAAACGGGCGGCTGGACTGGCAGGCGCTGGGCTATGCT
>CAIVEA010000919.1 GCA_903904765.1 uncultured Chloroflexota bacterium | reverse complement strand
GAAGTCCATGACTCCCCAGACAATCGGCGGACTGAGCAAATCCGAGATGATTCGCGCCCAGTGCATACGTGATGTGTTCAAATATTCCCCTCGCAGGAATAACTCAACTCTGCTCCATCCGGTAGATGGTATCAGAATAACGCAAACTCATGAAATGTAATTTAAGAAATGGTTAGGTAATCAATGTGATTATCCTAAGGCTGAATCCGCAGCCCTGTCAATGTGGATTTGCATGACGCTCATTTTCTGTGCATCTGGCTAATAGTCGGGATGAGATAGTCTGCGAAGGCCGTATGCAGGTCGTAGACGGGTTTCCAACCCCAATCACGGCGGGCATCCGTGTCGTCCACATCGGCAGGCCACGAGTCCACAATGGCTTGGCGCTTCAGGTGCGGCACAAAGCGGATATTCGTCTGCGGGTAGGCCGCTTGCGTCAGGTCGCGCAGTTCGCCTGCCGAAGGGTTGAAACTGGTTACATTGTACACGCGGCGGCTCAGGCGTTCGGCAGGCGTGTTCGCCAGCGAGAGCAGGGCGCTGATCGCGTCCGGCATTGCCATGAAGGGGATACGCGCATCTTCGCGCACAAAGCAGTCGTAATCCTTGCCCGCAGCTGCGGCGTGCAGCATTTCCGGCGCATAGTCGCTCGTACCGCCGGTGGGCATGGTCAGGGCGCTAATCAGGCCGGGGAAGCGCACTGCCCGGAAGTCCACGCCGGGTAGCGGGTTGGTGGCGGCTAACTGCTGGTAGTGGAAGGTGTAGTAGCGCCCTAGATGTTCGCAGTACAGTTTATTGCAGCCGTACATGGTGGTGGGCTGTGTGTGTTCGTCCTCTTTGACTGCGCCAGCGGCAGCTTTGGTCGCCAGATCAGGCAGGCCATAGACCGCAATGGAACTAGGGAAGATGAACTTGACGGGTTCACCGCGCAAGCGCGATTGCTGGGTTGCCATGTGCAGCAGGTTCACCGTCCCCTGCACATTGACACGGTGCGCTCCTTCCGGGTTGAACTCGGAATGGGTGGAGAGCAGTGCCGCCAGATGGTAAATGGTCACGATTTCGTATTCGTTAATCAGGGTTTCGAGCAGAGCAGTATCCAGAATGTCCCCGATTTTGGTTTCATAGACCAACGGGCGAATGTGGTCATCCAGCCCACGAATATCCAGCACGACGACGGGCGGCATATCCGGGCGTTCGGCCAGTTGTCGGATCAAACCGTGTCCGACTTCGCCATTGGCTCCGGTGATGAGGATGATCTGGGGGCGCATGTACTTTCTCCTTGAGTCCCATCCATAACTTGATTGTAGCAGCGGTCAGCATTCCTGACCTGTATCATTCCAGTGAAAATTGCGATCTATTTTTATTGTTACGATAGCTCAATTGTATAGAGTGGCTAATCTTTGTTATACTGATAGTAAGTGTAAGTTATTTTTCTCATGTGCATTATGAATGCATCCAACCCGAAAAGTGGCCTTTATCCGGGGCGTGAGGATAGGCTGTTAAAGAATGAACTTCATGCGGTCATTGCATTTCCGATTCTCCCTGCTGAAGTCATTTGAAGGCGCGGATAATCTTCAATTACAAATCGCTCAGATTAGCTCGATCATTATATTCGGATTGGCTATCGCTTATGTGGTGCTGGGACTATTCGTTCCCACAAACACAAGCCAATGGATGGCCATTCTCTGTATAGTCTTTTTGTCAGGCTTGGCTGTGTTTCAGTCGTACCGTCAGAATCAGCGTCTCGCATCTATTATCATCGTCATCACCGGATGGGCGGCTGTGACGGGTGCGGAACTGGGGTTGGACTGGACAGGGGCATACATCAGCGATGTCAGCCTATTCCTGCTCATCATTATTTTTGCCACGGTCATGCTTGGTGGTCGCGGTGGATTGCTGACAGTCATCTTCAGTTCTGCTGTTGTGCTGGTTTCCAGCCTGATGAATTCGCATGTTTTCATTCAAGATCAAAACCTGATGATGCGCTTAGAATGGACACACTGGGTCGAACGCACCATCCTGTTTTTGACGACAATGCTGTTCGTTCGTCTGTTGATGAACCGGTTGATGGGTGTTGTCACCCGTTTGCGGACGAGTGAGTTCGCACTCAAACAGCAGAGCGAGCATTTGCAACAGGCACTCCGCGCCGGGCAGATGCGGACGTGGGATTGGGATTTGAAGACGGGCATTATCCACTCCCATAATCTGGGTGGGTCTCATTCGCTACTGGACAAGCCTTATATAGCCAGTGAGTTGTTTCAGCGTATATACCCGGATGATGTTTCTCTTATACGGGAACATCTGGATAAATGCATTGCCACTGATGAGCCATTCCAGATGGAATTCCGCGTGAAACAGCCCGCAGGCGGTTTGCGCTGGTTGATGGTCAGCGGCGGCAGGTATAGCAATGAGCAGGGCGCGGTGATCTGCCTGTCTGGTGTTTCGCAGGACATCACCGATCGCAAAATTGCCCAGCAAACGATTCGCTGTTCCGAAGAACGTTTCTTCAAAGCGTTCCATGCTAACCCTATTCCGATTGCCATCACCACGCCGGATGTCAGCCGCACCTATATTGATGTGAACCAGAGTTGGGGGACGCTATTCGGGTATAAGCCGCACGAACTCATCGGTCAATCGTCGCTCAAGGTAGATACATGGGTGAACCCAGATGATCCCCAGCGCGTGCGCGACACTTACGAGTCGCAGGGCAGCGTGCGCGACATGGAATTGTGGCGCAAAGCCCGCGATGGGCGCGAAATGCTCGTCCAGATGACGATTGAAATGATTGATATGCTGGGCGAAGATTACTGGCTAGTCATGTTGCGCGATGTCACCGAACACAAAGTGGTTTCGGAACAGGCGTTGGAACTGGCACTGGTGCGCGAACGGATAAACGTGCTGCGTGATTTCCTCAGTACCATGTCGCACGATTTGAAGACCCCGTTGACGGTGATGAACACCAGCCTCGATCTGATGGAGCGCATTCAAGACGCGGAACGCCGCCACGAAAAGGCCGACATCATCCGGTCACAGGTGACTCTCGTCAACCGCTACATTCAGGACACCTTGACCATCGCCCGTTTGGATTATTCACCCCAGATCACCCTCGAAAAGGTGAATTTCTCGTCCTTAGTGGAAATGCTGCATCAGCGGTTGTTGACCCGTATGGATGACAAGAACCTG
>CAIVEA010000918.1 GCA_903904765.1 uncultured Chloroflexota bacterium | reverse complement strand
ACCTTCGACGGCGCGGGGCAGAAATCCTTGCGGGCGGATTTCGTCGCGGATGGTCTGCCGGAAAACGGATTCGCCCATCTCGAAGCGTGCATCATCTTCCAGCACAATTCCCGCCAGCAAATTAACCAGCCCTAACCACACATGCTCGACGAAGCCAGCGCCCTCCGGCGTGAGATTCAACTGCGCCACCCGTTCGGCAAATACGCTTAGCCAACCGTCGAGGTGCGGCGCGAAGGCCGGATGATCGCGCAGCAGTTCGGCGGCCTGTGCCAGCGCTGCACCGTCCATGAGGGCGCTCAGGTAGTCGCCATTGCCCGATAGCCCTGCGCCGTTCATCAGGTGGGTGACGGCCCGTGCGCCCGCGTCGGCATCGTTCAGGATGCGTCCGCGTAGCCCGTCCGCGATGGTTGCTGCCAGCGGTGCATCGGGGTGCAGCGTTTGCAGCGCCGCCAATGCGCCCGCGAACGGCTCGCGGGAGGGATTTTTGTTCACGGATTGAACGTGTTCCGGGGTGAAGTACAAACCAAAGTGCGAGTAACGGGGCATGTTGCCTGTCCAGCCTAATCCAACCTAATAAGGATTCCTGCGCCATTATAGCTGATTTCCGCACATGAACATTATGTGATAGGATTTGTTGCATTCAATGTTCACGAGCGAGTTGGGGAAGCAACTGTGAACGATCAACCGGAAAAACCAATCATCCCGGAACCTGCGAAGAAGCCAGAACCTCCGCTGATGTCGCCTATTCGTCCGGTGAATCCGAACGCCGAACCCGCCCCGCGCCCCGGACTACTGTCGCGGGCTGCGCCACCGTCACAAACGTCTTCACCCGCGCCATCCGTGTCGCCACCATCACCTGCATCAGCGGTGTCGCCTCCGTCACCCGCGCCGTCGGTTTCGTCTGCGCCGCCCGCGTCACCCGCGCCGGAACGACAGGATGATACGCTGCCCACCAACCCGATTGAAGCTCTGGACGCGCTGCGTGCCAAAATGGAGAGAGTGGCGACGGAGTTCGGGCAGGGCAAGATTAACCGCGCACAGTTCAACGCCATCTACGGGCGCTACAGCGAACAGCGCACCATCATCGAGAAGCTGTCACAGCGCAATCCAGCTTCGGATGCGTGGAAACATGCGGCAGCGCCCGGTCACACCTCGTTTTTGCGTGACCATTTCGAGAGCCGCCTGTTGTTCTACCTCGTCTATCAGCATGATATTCCCACGCCACTGATGATGGGCGGCGCACAGCAACCGAGTATGGATCGTATCAGCGGGGTACTCAAATCGTTGTGGGGCATGACCAATCGCCCCAAAGGTGGGTTGGCGCGTAAAGAGATGGGCAACGGTCAGTGGTTGGTGCTGGCGCTGGGCGAATATGCGGTGACGCTGGTGCTGTTCCAGCTTGAGCCTTCTACCGAGCAATCGAACTTGGTGCGCGACCTGCACGGCGATTTTGAACGTGCCAATCGCAAAGCTTTGGAGCGCGGCACTCGTTCGCTGGATCGGTTTGTGTTCCCGCAGCGCGCCCTGACGGAAAAAACCTTCAGCTAGTGCTGCACACCCGCACCCCTTCCGGCTACAATAGTCTATGCGGTTTTAGTGTTTAGCTTCCGTCCCCGGAGGTACTGATGGCGACTCTGCCGATTTCTCATGCGCTGGTTTTACCCGATAGCGACTTCATGGCATGGTACAAAGCTGCTGATGCCTATAGCAAAGCTTTTGAACGGGTGGCGGTCATTCGTTCGCCTTCTGGTAACGATTTGAACCGCTTCCGTAATGTGACGGCGGTGCAATCGCCCGGTGTGTGGCAGAACAACGATGCTGTGACGCACATTCGCCGCGTGTACCCGATGGTAGTGCGCGTGGACCTCATCCGCGCCAGCACGCCGGAGGAACTGGGACGCATCCTACAGGAACGGGTGCGTGTGAATGATCGGTACGGCGAAAGCCTGACCCCCAAGAACCTGTATGAACGCTTTACGCTCGATTGGCCGTCGGACGCACGTCCGGCACGGATTATGCGGGCGTTCAACGATGCCAGCGACGGGCGCAAGAACGAGGGCGTGGATGTGGTCGCTCCGCGAGGCACACCGATCCGGGCGGCAGTGGCGGGAACGGTGGTGACGATTATTCGTCAGTCCACCGCGCTCGGTTACGGGCAGTATGTTCAGATTTCGAGCGTGCTGAACGGCGTGAATTATCTCGTCACCTACACGCAGCTTCAGAATATTCGCGTGACGATGGGGCAACGCCTGTTGATCGGGGATGTGATCGGCGAATCGGCGTGGGATGCCGTCAAAATAGTGGTGCAGCAACCGGGCGGTGGCCTGAGTGGCTATATCCTGCCGGATGTGCTTGACCCCACGCCGATGATCTACTGGCAGGCACTGCGGTTGCGGCCTACCGATACCGGCCTGCGTATCCGCGAGAAGCCGGGGACGGATTTCCGCGTGCTGGGGCAGTTGCGCCTGTATGACCGTTCCGAATCGCTGGAACCGCACGGGCGAACGCTGATGAAAGTCGGGCAGAAGAATCAGTGGATTAAGCTGCGCTCTCCGGCGGGTGTCGAAGGGTACTCGGCGGCGGAGTTCTTGCTGGCGGACGAAACCAGCGGCATACAGGCTTTGAATATGTCCGGCCTGAACCTCGACATGCTGCACCGTCTGGGCAAACCGGACGCGGCGCGGCTGAAGGGTACGGGCTGGGTACGCTTTCCGTATAATGTTTCGATGGATCGCGGCTCAACCGATTTGAATGCAGCCTATAACTTGTATGCGCCCTTCATCGAACGCTATGCCGCCGCTGGACTCAAGGTGATTCTTGTCCTCACGCATCAGACCTTCGGTGAAGGGCAGGGGTACGTGTGGCCGAATATGAACACAGGTTCGTGGCGCGAACTGACCGCCCGCTATGCGGATTTTGTCCGCCAGATCGCGGCGCGGTTTGCGGGGCGTAATCTGGTGACGGCCTATCAAATCTGGAACGAGCAAGACACCCCGCCCAGTGTGGCACATGCGGCTGT
>CAIVEA010000917.1 GCA_903904765.1 uncultured Chloroflexota bacterium | reverse complement strand
TGACCGCGTTGACGGGCGTTGCGCCGGAGCAAAAGGACGCGGGGCAGGCGGATTTTGTGCTGGGTGAGTTCCGGTTGACGTTGCAGGCGGCGGATGTGGATGCGGAACGCATCCAGTCGTTGACGCTGCGCGGCGAACACGATCTTTCATTTGAGGCGGCGAAAACACACGGGGTGGCGCTTCGCATTCACGCTGAGGTCTGAACGCGATAGGCTGGTGACAAAATAAAACGAGATGGATCGTCTGACCCATCTCGTTTTGTTTACACTGCGTCCGCGAGGGTTATTTCTTCAGCACCGCGCCCAGCGTGTCGCAGGCGGGGCAAGAGCCATCGGGACGGAAGATCGCATAGCCGCCCATCGGGTCGGTGGCGGTGTAGAAGGGGAAGTCCACATTCCACACGATCATCAGGCGCACCTTGCCACTCTGCGCGGCGAGGGTGGCGGCTTCCGCCAGCCATTGTGCGTGCTGCGCGACGGTGGTGTTTTGCGCCCAAGCGAAGCTGCCGGGCAGCGGGGTGCCGAAGCCCTGCGGCGACAGGTAGCCGAGTTCGGTGAAGCACACTGATTTGCCGCCAAACGGTGAGTAGCCACGCGCCAGCATGGATTGGAAGTAGTAGCTCGGATAGCTGCCACGCGGGTCGCCGCTGGTGGCGCTGGGGGCGATGATGCCTTCGTTGTAGTGCAGACCTACGCAGTCCATATACTGCGCCGCGCCCGCCTGTGCCATCTGCTGCATGAACACATCGTCGTTACAACCGTTGGCGGTACAGCCCGCCGCGCCAAAGTAACCAGTGGGAGCCGGAGCGCCGCTGATGACCAATGTGTTGGCGTTGCGCGATTTGATCGCATTGTAGGCAGCAGCCAGCAACTTAGTGTAGTTGCCGCCGTTGATCTGCCCCGCAGGCCATTCACGGTCAATGTTCGGCTCATTCCACACTTCGATGGCATCCGCGCCCAGACCTGCGACACCCGCCACGAACTGGCTGTACTGGGCGATATAGCCATCGCCACCAGCAGCCAGTTGGCTCTGATCGCCCACGATGCCGAGCAGGATTTTGAAGTTGTTGGATTTGGCTGTGTTGATCGAACCGGACACTTTGCTGGGGTCGTCGCCCTGCATGTAGCGAATCTGAACCTTTGCCCAGCGCATGCCAGCGCGGTTCATCAGGCCGAAGGTGTTCAAGCTCATTTCCATCACATGACCGCCCGCTTCAAATCCACCCACAGCGGCACTGCCGGGGACAGGGGTGGGCAGGTTGGGGTTGGGCGTGCCATTCGGTACCGGGGTGACGGCGGCGCTGACGATGCGATCGCAAACCGCGACTTCCTTCAGGTCGAAGCTGATGCGCCCTTGAAAGACTTCGTTGCGAAGGCTGGTGATGGTGAACGTCCACCCGAAGTAAATTTTGCGTCCCGAATTCGGGTCAGCCAGATCAACACAATCGTCAATGCCGGTTTTGTATTCTTGCTGTTCCCAGTCGTAGGCCTTCACGATGCTCAGGTCTACCGAACGCTTCTTCTGAATGGCTTCACGTACAGCTGCGAAACCGCGCCAGATGGGATCGTTCGGGGTGGGGGTGGGTGCTTGCGCGGCAGCGGGGGCTGCGGCTTGAAGCGACAGGGCGAGAACGAGCGCCAGCGCCAGCAAGGCAAGGGTGCTTATTCCGAAAACGGAACGTTGATTTCGTTGCATGACTATCCTCTCATCCATTCAAATATGGGCATTGGTTCAAACCAGCAGGGGATTCCATAGTGATGTTGAACTTTACTTCACGCCGTGCATTTTATCAAATGGCGAAGGGGTTGGTGTAGGGAGAGCTAAAGTCTAGTCGGGGCGTAGGGAAATCGTAGGGGCAGTTCGGGTGGATTATGTTTGGATTTGTTTAGAATTTGGGCGGACTATTGCAATTCACCGTAAGTTTATTAACATTCGTTGCGGTGCTATGTCTCTATCAAATGATGTCATCTGTACGATGAGGAGCGCGTTATGTTTTCTCGTATCATTGCCATTCTTATTCTAATGGCGCTGTCTTTCGGTATGGTGACTGCCCAAGCACCGGCTAACCTGCGCCTGCGCGAGTTGGATTTTACCCCGTTTGCGGATGCGCTGGCGGTGCTGACCCCAGAGCGCGTGGCGGCGATTGACGCGCTGGTGGTGGATGCCACTGTTCCCGAAATTCAGGCGGCATTTGCGGCGGGTACGCTGACCTCTGAAGAACTGACCGTATATTTTCTGGCGCGTATCCAGAAGTACGATGGCCTGCTGCATAGCTATGTGGAATTGAACCCGCACGCGCTGGACGAAGCGCGTGCGGCAGATCAGGCGCGTGCCGATGGCAAGGCAACGGGTGCGCTGAATGGTATTCCGGTCAACCTGAAGGACAATATCGAAACGGCTGCGCCCATGCACACGACGGGCGGCGCGGCTATTTTGCTCGACCATGTGGCGGAACAGGATGCGGCGGTGGTGACGGCGCTGCGTGCGGCGGGTGCGGTCATTCTGGGTAAAGCCAACCTCTCCGAATTGGCGGGGGCGATCTCGATGACTCCCGGATTTAGCGCGGTGGGCGGCCTGACAGTAAATCCTTATGTTGCCACAGTGACAGCAGGTGGTTCGAGCAGCGGTTCGGGGGTTTCGACCAGCACCTACCTGACGATGGTGAGCGTGGGGACGGAGACTTCCGGTTCGCTGTTGCATCCGGCG
>CAIVEA010000916.1 GCA_903904765.1 uncultured Chloroflexota bacterium | reverse complement strand
CCACACCCACCACGGCGCACCCGCTGCCTGCGTCGGCAAGATTCCCAGCGCCAGCACCAGCAACCCAATGAACAAACCCATCTTTTTCATCATGATGCCCTCTATATTACGCAAAAAACACAGCACACTTACGCGAGCCATTTCTACGAAAAGCCTGTTACGAGTATAACATTGATACGGGACGAAATGCGTGAAGTATTGAGGAGATGACCAACAGATGGCGGACGAACAAATCATGAGATTACTGGACTTCACAGCCGAGGATTTGAGCGCCAACCGACAGATGCAGTTTTCGCCGCGTCAGCTAGAGGCGATCAACACGTCCAACATGGGTTGTCGTGCCATACTCGGTCTGGTGGTGTTGATCGGTCTTGCAGCGGGGGCGTATGCGCTGCTCGCACCGATTGATGACAACGAACGCTTTGCCATCGGCATCAATGCGCTACTCTGGGGCGGCGTGGCCTTCGTGTTGCTGCGGGTGATTTTTAGCAAGCGTGTTGCTCCGCCGCCGCAGGTGCAGCGTGCATCTGGCAAAATACGCCTTCAAGTAGACACCAATCGGGGGACGAAATACCACATCCTGCTCATCAGTAAGCAGGATTTCCGAATCCCGCTGGACCTGTACCAACTGCTGCAAGAAGACAGCGAGCATGTCGTGTACTACACGCAAACGCCGCTGGGCATAAAACTGCTCTCGATGGAATAAAAATGAAAGCCAACGCGGAGCGTTACGGCGGGAACACTAATGGGTCGGGCAGAGATTCCAGCACGTTCACGCTCAGACTTTGTCCGTTGATGGTGAGCGTCTGGAACAATTTCGGCAACAGCGGGCGAATGTCTGCCTGCCGTGCCAGCGGGGCGCTGATGTTACCCACCACCAGCACCATCGGGTCGCGCACCAGCATCGCCAGCAAGATAGACACGCTACCGCTGCCATCGTTCACCAGATAGTAGGCCGATTCGTGCGAATCCCAGTTGAAGGGCTGTGGTGCGGTGGTCTTGGCTGTCCCCATATATTTCGGGTTGGCCTGCACCTGCCTGAGCATATCCCACGCAGCGTTCACTGTTGTGTCCTGCGGCAACCGGAACTGGGTGGTGGGATGCAAAAACAGGTGCATCTGTATATCGTCATCAGCAGAGTCATCCATCGGGTCGAAATGTTCCGCCAGCATTAATCCTTCGCTGGTGGTGCGGCCTTCCCAGCCTTCCGGCACATCCAGCGCAAGGCGCACACCGTTGGACTGGGTTTCGAGATGTACGACTGCACCGGGAGTGGCAGTGGGCATCAGCAGCGGGGTAGGAGCGATCTGTACCGCCGGGGTTGAGGCGCTACAGGCCGAAATGAAGAAGGCGATAAACGATACGATGAATGCGAAAAACTTGACCATCCGAAATACACGACCCATTGCATAGTACGCGCCCTAGATGATAAAGGCTTATCAGTCGGGATGCCTGAGAAGTGGCTAAATGATGGCTAAGAGACTTTGGAGAAAACCGAACGACTGAGCTTGAATCAAGCGTTCTCCAAAACGTATGAATTTTTGTGACGCTCCGCTGGACGGGACGCAGGTAGGGTGACGCGAATCCGCCGTCTATGCTACACTACGCAGTGTAAACGGGCTGTATTAACGAACGAGAGTACACCGTGACGCAAGGCCGTTTCGCTTTAGAGCACTTCTATTACGGACAAGTCTCGGCTGAACGGGCGCTGCAACCGCTGGCTGCCTCGCCGGGGGTCAATGCTGAAATCGTCGGGGACGCGGTGGCTTGTGCGTTAATTCCGCCCATTCCCGGATCGCCATTGGGTTCATGGGCGCTGTTGCGCGGGCGGGGCGCTGCACCGTTCATCATGGCGCAGGCGCAGACCACGCCGGACAACCGGACGATGATGCACTTCATCCTGCTCACGTCAGAGATGCTGCGAACTGCCAGCGGCAACCTGACCAAGCTGATGACGCTGCTGGAACCGGAAATGCCCAGTTTCAACCCGCCGGGTAAACGCCTCTCGCCCATTCAAATCGCAGATGTTGCGCCGTCCACCAGCGCCCAGCAGGTGGATGACATCCTCGATTTGATGACCTACACCCGCAATCGCATCCCGTTGATCGAGCAACTGCTGGCGGCCATCGTGCAGGGCGTTCCGCTGGTGATACAGGCCGCCCCATCCGAGATGGAAACGCGGATCAAGCTGATACAGGGGTTACTGGCGCTGCTGCCGCCCTCGGCGCGATTCGGGGTCAGCTTTGCCACCCACACTGAGGATTACAGCGCGGTCAACACGCCGCAAATCAATTTCTACGCGGGCGACAAACTCTCGCGGCAAATGCTGGTGTTTCACTGGGAACGCTGCAAAACGGGCGGCAACGAGGTGGACGACGATTACAGCCATTACATCACCAGCCAATTACGACTGGATGCCGAACTGGTGGCGCAGCAAACGCTGGCGCTGACCAATGTGGCGGCATGGCGCATCCGGCGTGGCGAAACGCTGGCACAGGCGATGGCCTACGGCGCGTGGCGGTTGCGGTTGGACGAATCGTTGCTGAACAATCAGCCGGTGGAAGTGGCAGATGTGTCGCGGGTGCTGGCGGAAGACCCCACGCTCTCGGACGAATTGAAAATCGCCTATACGCGCCACCTACTGGCGTTCGCCCTCGCGCTGGGCGATATGAGCTATGCCGACCCCATCGCTGTCACGCTACGCCAACAACCGGAATTGGAAATCGCGGTGCAGAACCAGTTCATCGAAGCGGTGAACAACGGACAGGCGGGCATCGTTTACGACGCGCTGGATAAGTGGATGGGCAACCCGCTGGGGCCGGTGGGTATGAAATGGGTGGAACTCACCCACCGCGCCGCGCTCCGGCATCTGGATGAACTGGTGGCGGCACAGGATATGGACGGCCTGCACGCCTTCCTCGAACTGATTCACAACGCCGAACCGGGACTGGAAATCAGCCGCATCGTCCCCAAGATCGTGGAAAAAGCACTGCCGCTGGCGGTACACGATCCCGATATGAACATGACCCTCTTTTTGCTGGCGGTGAATTACCTTGATGGCGACATCCTGCGCCGCATGGTGATGTCCGCCCGCTTTGCCCAAAGGCTTCCGTCGGCCTTCGTGCGGTTGATCCCCTACCTCACCGGGCAGGATGCAGGAATCGCGCCACCGGGCATTATTCTGGGCGCTGCCGAAGCCTTTGGCGAGAACTGGCAGCACATGATCCTCATCCGTATGTCCGAGATGGCAGTGCGGGCAGGGCGACCTGATTTAATTGACACACCCGAACTAGCAGCGATGGTCGGCCTGATACAGACCAACTATGGCGCGAAGTACAGCCAGACGCTGGCATGGGTGGCGGCCAATATGTCCAGCGACGAAGTGCTGGCAACGCTGGAGACTCCCGGCCCGACGTACATCTTGCAACTGCTGTTGGCCTTTGGCGCGTATCCTGAACTAGCCACCGAACTGACGCATCAATCGCGGGTGCTGTACGCGGGCGATAAGCAGAACGAGTATATCAATATGGTGCGGCGGCTGTTTGCCGAAACGCACATGCAAACCGAACTGGTACCGACGGCGCTGGAAACCATCGCGCAGGGCGGCATTCGTTCCGTTCCGCTGGCGATGGCCTATATTGGTGCGCTGGAAGGTCACGACTGGTCTTCGTCGCTCGATCCGGTTTCGGATGCCGTCACTCAGATGATCTTCGAGAACCCTTCGATGCTGGAGTTCATCCCCGCGCAAGCTATGATCGCCTTACTGCGCTTCCACATCAAGCGCAAGGATGCCACCAAAACAATCAAGGTGGCCGGCCTGATGCCAACCATCGCCACCCGCGAAGGCGAACGCGGCGTGAACCTGATCGGGCGCATGTACAAACTGATGGACTGGGATGACCGCGTGCGCTTGGCCGGACTGGAATTGTTGCGGCGCTATGTGCGCCAATCGGATGACGAAATTGCGCGGCGGGCGGTGGCCGCCTTCGGGCGCGAGTTCGGCGTGGGCGTGCAACAGGCAATGGAAGCCACCTTCGCCATCAAGGGGTTGCTCGGTGGCCTGTCGCTGTACGAATACGCGCAAATGCTGCACCGTGCCGCCGATTTCCTGCACGATACCGCCGCTGCCTATTACGATAAGAACCGCCTGCCTTCGGTGGGCGCGGTGATGAACAACCTCGACAGTATGCCCGGCAGCCTGACGGATGAAGAATGTCAGGGAATCGCCTCGGACTGTGTGGGGTTAGGGCGGGTGCTGTTGGTGCTGGGCGACCATGCGCGACAGATGCGCCCCCGCGATGCCGAACGGCATATTGACATGCTGCTCATGGGGCAGGTTGCGCCTGTTTCGCCGCTGGATATTTTCTGGGCGATGGGCGGCTACCTGACCAAAGGCAAACGCTACCCGATGCGCCTCGAACGGGTGCTGAAAAACCCGCTGGGCGAACGCGACACCCGTACCCTGTACGAAGACCTGACCATCAGCAACCATTTGCTGCGCGGGGCGCTCTATGCCTTCCCGCCCGACAAGAAGATGACGATCAGCGTGGATTCGATACGCGGCGCGATGGATAGCTTGTGGGGCGAACTGCCGCTGGGGCAGCAACGCGAAATCGTGCGTGATCTGGCAATTGATTTGCAGCGCGTGGCGACGTTGCCTGCATTGATCGCTGCCGATGGCAACGCCAAAGTGCTGGAGGACAGCAGCGCGGCGCGTAAACTGGAAGAGGGCAAGCAGCAACCGCGCAGCACGCTGGAACTGTATCGCTATGTCGCGGGTTTCTTCCGGGCGCGGCTGAAGTAAAGCAACCCATCCCACCGAACAAACGGATAAACCGAATATCCCCTCCCCGCACGCTGAAAAAGTGCAAGGAAGGGATTTTTGTATGCGATTTACAGGTTGACGATTTTGTGCATTTTGACCGATGCGACTGGATTGACAGATGAATTAAAAATCCCTATGATGATAGTTAAGCGTTTAACTATTGGTTTTTACAGGACGCGAATGTTAAAAGTGAAATTGTTTCAGGGCTGCCATTCGTCCGCGACGGCAACAAAAAAGACTGCACCTCATACGCTGTTTTCCCGGCACACCCGTCATTTCGGGCGTGCTGTTTTGGTTCTTCTCTGTGAATCGGCCTCCATGCCGATTCATTTTCACCGGAGTCACCTCTAACAGAGGAGGAGGTTCGCAGCCTGCTAAATCGTGTGGATCTGCTCGTGTTTTCGTTATCTAGATCGGGTTTGAGGAGTATTTACAATGTCGAAACGCAATTTGCTGGTCATGTTGCTGGTGGTTTTCCTGTTGAGCCTGTCGGTGCCGTTCGTCTCGAACGCGCAGGATGAAGTGACGCTGCGTTGGCGTACCCGCCCGGACAATCAGGCGGAAATTGACCTGTATCAGTCCATCAGCGACTCGGTGGATGCCAGCTGGGACGGCGTAACACTGGCCTATGAACCGGGCGGCACTGAAGGCGCTGGCTATCAGGCCACCCTGCTCACCGAAGTGGCGGCTGGAACTGCGCCGGATGTGTTCTGGATCCCCGGAACCGATATTGCCACCTTCGCTTCGGCAGGCGCGATCCTGAACCTGTCCGATCTGGCGGCCAGCGCCAATTTTGATATGAGCGTGTTCTATCCGCAGCAGGTTTCGCAGTTGACCTTCAACCCGGAAACCGGAACCAACGAAGGCGCTCTGTGGGGCATGCCGCGTGACGCTTCCTCGATGGTGCTGTACTACAATGCCGACCTGTTTGATGAAGCGGGTGTGGACTATCCTGACAAGCAGATGGCCGATGGCAAGTGGGACTGGGATGCGTTCAATTCCACCATCGAAGCGATCTCCGGCCTTTCGACCGCCGACAACAAGATTTACGGTTTCGGCATGAATAGCTGGTGGGCGAACTGGTTGGTGTGGGTGAACGCCGCCAACAATACTGGCTACAACAACTATTTCACCGCCGATCAGTCGGCTTGCGGCCTGAACACCCCGGCCACCACCGAAGCCATGTCGTTCATGAGCAACATGTACGCCAACGAATGGGCCATCCCGTTCGGTCAGGACAGCGAACCGCCCTTCGTGGCCGGTAACGTGGGTATGTTCATGAATGGTCGTTGGGCGACTCCCAACAACATCAAGAGCCTCGGCTTCAACTGGAACGCCGCCGAAGTACCCGCAGCACCGAATGGTGCCCGCAGCAACTGGTTGTTCTGGGGCGCGTATGTGGTGAATGCCAAGAGCGCCAATCCCGAAAAAGCGTTTGAACTGCTGACTCGCCTGACCAGCGTGGATGTGCAGTCGCAGGTGACGGCGCTGGGCGCGAACATCCCCAGCCGCGCGGGTGAAGATGCCGTGAAGGCCTTCCTCGGCAGCCTGACGGATGTGAAAGCTGACCTGAACAATCAGGCCTTCGTCAATGGTCTGGCCTACGCGGTGGCGGAAGCCCCGCTGTGGACAGCCAACTTCGGTGACATTGACAGCGTGGTCAATGCGGAAGTGGGCAAGGTCATGAGTG
>CAIVEA010000915.1 GCA_903904765.1 uncultured Chloroflexota bacterium | reverse complement strand
CCGTCCTATGCACAGTACGGTTCGACGAATCGGATGACAGTCGTTGTGACGGACAGCGGCACGCCAGCGCTGAGCGCTACAAATGTATTCAATGCCATTGTTCTGGCTAATATGGCCCCCGTGTTTGTCCCGATCTCCAATCGGACAATTATTGCGGGTGAGACACTGACGGTCACCAATCGCGCGACCGATACAGAAGTTCCCCCGCAAACACTGAGTTATGGTCTCGTGATCGCGCCCAGCGGAACCACTATTGACCCTGTGTCGGGTGTAATGACCTGGGCGACCTCTGACGCGGATGCCGGTACGACTAACACCTTCATGGTCGTGGCCATTGATAATGGTGTCCCGAGCCTAATCGCCATGCAAAGCTTCACGGTAGCTGTGACCGCCGCCACGGGAACAACAGTGACGTACGACTTGGTCTTAGGACGCCCGACCGATCATTCGGTAACCGTCAGCATGCTCTCCAGCAATGCGCTCCAGACTTATCTTGAGTATGGGACGATATCGGGTGTCTACGGCAGCCAGACGGCGATGACGAATAGCGTAGCCCAGTTGCCAGTTGAAATGGAACTGAGCGGCCTGCAAGCCGACACGCAATATGTGTATCGGCTGCGGTATCGCGAAATAGGAGCCTCGTCCTATCGCGCGGGGGCGGAGCACACGTTCCATACGCAACGTGCCTCAGGCAGCACCTTTACCTTCTCCATTCAGGGCGACTCGCATCCTGAGCGACTGAACACGATGTTCAATTACAACTTGTATGCGCGGACACTGCTTACAGCCGCTGCTGACCATCCCGATTTCTATCTGACCATCGGTGATGACTTCAGTGTTGACCAGATCGCCACCAATCTGATCAACCAGGCGCGTGTCACGGAACGTTACACGCTCCAACGTCCCTACCTGGGGTTGATCGGTCAGTCCGCGCCTCTCTTCCTCGTCAACGGCAATCATGAGCAGGCGGCGCAATATCTGTTGGACGGGACCTCCAGCAATATCGCGGTCTGGGCTCAGAATGCACGAAACACCTACTATCCGCAACCCGCCCCGGATGCCTTCTACACAGGCAATACGAATGCCGTGCCCTACATCGGGCTGCTTAGGAACTACTATGCATGGACATGGGGCGATGCGCTCTTTGTGACGATCGATCCGTATTGGGGTTCGCCGACCTGCCCGGATAATAACTATTGGACAGGCATCAAGCGTACCAACATGTGGGATGTGACCCATGGGGATGTGCAGTACCAGTGGTTGAAACAGACCCTTGAGCAGAGCACCGCAAAATACAAATTCGTCTTTGCCCATCACGTGATGGGAACCGGACGCGGCGGTGTCGAGCTTGCTGACAAATACGAATGGGGCGGAGAAAATCTGAATGGCACCTGGGGATTCACGGCCAATCGGCCTTCCTGGCTGATGCCGATCCATCAACTGATGGCGACCAATCATGTAACGATCTTCTTCCAGGGGCATGATCATCTCTTCGCGCGTCAGCAGCTTGACGGCGTGACCTATCTGACGCTGCCCAATCCTGCAGATCCTACGTACACGCTCTGGAATGCGGATGCCTTCACCAATAACATCTATGCCACGAATAACACGGGGTATGTCCGAATCACGGTGGCCTCCGAACAGGTCAAGGTTGACTATGTCCGCACCTTCCTGCCTGCGGACGAGACAACTGGGAAGACAAACGGTATGGTGGACTACAGCTTTACGCTTGCGCCGACATTCACCAATAGCGTCGTCGCCACTGGAGCGGTGCTGACGCAACTTGTCTCGGGACTCACCTTCACGGAAGGCCCTGCCGCGGACCACGAAGGTAATATCTTCTTCTCGGACATTCCTTCGGATACGACGTATCAATGGTCAGTGTCGAATCAGCTCTCGATTTTCCGCACCGGCACCGGTGGTGCAAATGGCCTCGCGTTTGACCGCTATGGCAATCTCCTCGCGTGCGAAGGCGATAACGGCAGGTTGGTCGCTGTCACGCCTCAGACGAATGTCGTTG